>NZ_JABDWM010000019.1:0-139400 GCF_019685295.1 Rhizobium sp. NLR22b | reverse complement strand
AACGGCCGCCGAAATAGTTCGGAACCAGCGCTCCCTCATAACAAGAATTCGTTGGAACAGCGACAGTCGACGTGCCGGCGACAGCGCCGGTGCCGCTAAATTTCGTCAACGTAAATTTGAGGGGGTCAGCCACATATGTACGCAAACCCGAATCGTAGCGATAGGTAAGAAAAGAGCCATAGAACTCATCTCTGCCATCGAAGTTCAGGTCGCCGATTTGCCGGGAGAGGAAATAGGAAAGCTGCTTTGCAGGGTCCCCGGACGTCGGCGCAGGGAATTGATTGTTCAGCCTTGTGTAGCTGTAGTTGATGTTGTCATAGACCATCGACCGTATGGTCTTGTGGGTTCCACTGGTAATGTTGCTGTTATTGGAATCGACGACCAAATCGCGGCCGTAACGATCGACACGCACAAGGCGGGATGCGTTCGAAAAGGGCGCCTGATTGTAAAAGAGGGCGTAGCCGCCACTGAGGCCGGCTTCGGCAGCCACGCTATAAGCGACGGATTTCAACCGGTAACGGTTCCATGTAATGCCCGAACCATTGGCCACCGGCTGATAGTCAGGCCGCGGCTCGTAGCCGAACGTAATATAGGAGCGGCTGTCGTATTCGATCCGCGTCGGATAACAGGTGGGAATATCAGGGCAGGTATAGAAATAAGTCACCCGATTGCCGTTCGGATCCACCACCGAGGTGGGCAAATAACGCCCGCGCCAATTAGGATCACTATGTGGTGCGTTGGCAATTTCCGCCACAGACTGGAAGGTCGTCAACACCCCTTTATTGTCTGTAACTGTCCATCTGTTGGAACTGAGAATAATCCGCTGAGACGACTCATGTTCGGTTGTATGCGTCGATCCGGGCTGGCAGCTGGACGCAGCCGAACAGGCAACGAGAGGTTCGCCGTTCAGCACATAAACGTCACTGGCGTCACTCCATGTCGGGACGCCGCCACCGGGACTTTCCCGCTCAATGACATCGAGGCCGTCGAGACCCCAGCCGTATCCAAGCCAGCCTTGATACAGGCCGCCGAGCCGAGACTTGCGCGCCGAATCGTAACGAAGCGTCAGCCTGGGAGCAATATCGTAATAATCCGGCAGGTCGAGGCTGATGAGCTGTGTGAATGATCCATTGCTGGAGATTTGCGGAACCGATGCTTTCTCAGGCGCATTGACCGCAGCCGAATCCGGCTGGACTGTCGTGGCCGTCGCCGCTAGCGTGGTGGCGCCTGCCGCTTGCGTCGTATTCGACTCAGCCGACGAAGCCGCGTCCTTGGCCTGCCCGTCAACCGTCAGCGTCTCACCGTCGGCGGCGCCTTCGGCCGGCGCCAGACCTCCCTTGCCGAGCGTGGTTCGGTCGACCGTCTTATCTGGTTGCGAGGAAGCGTCAGCGGTGGAGGTGAGATTGGACGTTGCTGGAGCCTCGGTGGCTTTCGCGCCGAGGCCGGCCGTGCTTCCATTGCCAAGGCCACTGCCACTGGTTTTGGCGGTATCGGCCGCAACCGCGGTTCCGACAACCGCGGAGTTTATGCCCGGCGCGACAGACAACGCAAAGAGAACCGCTGCAGCCGAAGCCGCAACACGCAAACGAAACTGACGCATGAATCCCCCGGATGAATCAAGACGTACTGAAATTTCCACTCTCTAAAGTCGAAAATATTTAAGAACGCAAGTAGACAAGTGTGAGGTTCAAGAAATAATTCTCAATCATCAACAGCTGAGGTATTGATCGCATCTGAAGATAAGTTCAAGGAGATGCGGGTGAACGATGCAAGTTCATCGGACGCCAAGCACAGAGAAGAGAGAATCCCCATAAGATTCGATGCAGGAGTCGGGGCTGAAAGCTTTGCTGTTTCGGCAATCTTGGGACCGACTCTGCAGCGGAGCCAAACGACGGGGAGTCGGCGGAAACGAGGACGTTGACCGAGATGGGATTCGGATCGATCTGTCGCTTATCGGTTGAAATTGAACTTCATCCCGGCAGTGCGTAGCGTGTCAGCACGGCCTGGCCATCTTCGATCGCAATCTCTATGGCTTCGTTCACGATCTCCTGGGCGTCGGCGAGCTCTTGCACAACAGCCAGGAACAATTCCCGCTGCAGTGCCGGCAGCACCTGAGGAACGATGATGACCAGGCCGGCATGCAATTCCTCTTTTGCGTAGAGTTTCCGGAAGTCGCGCGCGTTGTTCGTCACGAAGGTGAAATCACCCGCGACAATGCGAGGCATCAGATCCCAGTCGGTCTCGCCGCTTAGGCCAAGCCAGTTGACGTGAAAGCAGTCGTGCCCGTGATCTTGAGCCACGGCCACGAGCGATGTGTGCAGGCATTCATCGATCAGGAACTTCACGAAGTCGTGCCCGAGGATTTCCGGGACCCAGTCGTGGCGAGACGCAAACTCTTCACAGCCTTCACCTTCAGTCCCTGTTCCGACAGCTTCTTCGGCCGCCCTCGGGCCGGGTGAGCTGCCGTCCAGATTTCGGCGAGTTCCACCATCCGGGCCGTGACGGAAGGGTAACCCTCGACGATTTCTTCGGTAGTGGCGCCCTGCTGCTTCATCGCCGCGATCATGCGCACCGGAACTCGGGTTCCTTTGAATGCCGGCTCGCCACCGACGACCCCTTTGGTGCTTCGGATCGCGCGTTCGGCTTCTCGAAGGGTCTCTGCCCGCGCAGCCAGTTGCTCCCTTGCCCGCGCCACGTCGACGATTAGATAATCGTCTGCCCTCACCGTATCCGCATCAGGATTCTCGTCGATCGTTTCGAACAAGCGTTTGCGGCGCTCCGCAGAGAGGATCGATCCCACACCATACCAGAGCTTCAGGCGGAGCAGGTCGTCATCCGAAAGTTCTCGGCCAGCGCGGCCAAAATGTGCCTTGACGATCCGCTTGTCGATTGCATTATGGACCGACTTTACAGCAATCTCACTGACAGCTGCTGCTTCGGCGGGCGTGTAGGCGCGTGATGTAGCAACCATAATCATTCTCCTTCAGGAGAATATATATTGAGCGAAGGTTGGCGTAAAGACCGATTGCAATTTCGGCTATCACGAGCGATGGCAGCTTCACTTTTTCGGCCGCCGTTTCAACAAACAGAGGCCTCTATTTCCAAAACGGTTGCAGGTGATCCACGACGTCGATGCTCGCGTTATAAACGCTGCGTTCCAGCGAACTGATATAGGTACGATCGATGCCTGCTTGATGTGCGAGCTCCTCTTGCGACAGGCCTTTTGGGGACAGTCAGGTCGCAGCAGATAGGTCCGGCAACCCTGATCGCGCCTTAAACCGACGCGGTCAGGGCAAAGCTCAAGCCTTTGGAGACAATTCCGCCCGCATCGCCGACCATTCGTCGGGCAGTGCGCCCGTGCCGCGCGTCTTGCCGGCGCGGCGATACCAGTAGTCGGCATTCCAGTCGTCGCCCTCGATGCGATGGCATAGGGCGTGGCCCCAGTCGAACGGCTGTTCGCCTTCGTGGCGCTGACAGATATCGTGAACCGCCTGCCAATCCGCGCCCATGGTGAAGCCGCCGGCGGCAAGGCGGTCGATTGCCTCGATCAGGCGGATAAGATCATTGCCTGCCATGAAGCCCTCCCAGTTTGGTTATTGCTCAGCCTAGCTGCTTCTCCAGGTGCACCTTTTCGAGCGGGACGCCCATGCTCCTGGAGAATTCGATACCGTGCCAGATGATGGTGAAACCGCAGCGTTTGTAAAGCCGGATCGCGCCTATGTTCCTGGCATGCGTGTCGATCCGGGCGGTCGTCAGTCCTTCGGCCGTCATCAGCTCGCACAGATGCAACAGCAGAGCCCCGCCCAACCCCTTGCCCTGATGATTGGGATGCACCCGGAGATCGGACACATAGTTGGGTTGGCCTTCACGTGCGCCCCAGCCGACGATCTCCGCGTCGAGTTCGGCAACGAAGATCTCACCTTTTGTCTCTCGCGGAAACACTGTGAACTCTTGCCTGACTCTGGCAATCACATCGGGGTCGCGATAACTGTGGTCGAAGGCATCGGCTGCGGCCCATGAGGCAAAGCCGACGGCGCCGACCGTTTCGTGGTCGGCAAAGGCTATCTTTCGGATCGTGAGACCCGTTACCACCACTTGGCCGGCGTAAACTTGCCGGCAGCCTGCTCGATGACGTAGGCGGACTTGAAGAGGGTTTCCTCGTCGAAGGCCTTGCCGATCAGCTGCAGGCCGAGCGGCAGGCCCTTCTGGTCGAGGCCGGCGGGAACGGCGATGCCGGGCAGGCCCGCCATGTTGACCGTCACCGTGAAGATGTCGTTCAGATACATCTTCACCGGATCGGCGGCGAGGTTTTCGTCAGCAACGCCGAAGGCGGAGGACGGCGTCGCCGGCGTCAGGATGGCGTCGACGCCGGCATCGAAGGCCAATTCGAAATCGCGCTTGATCAGCGTGCGGACCTTCTGGGCGCGGATGTAATAGGCGTCGTAGTAGCCGGCCGACAGCACGTAGGTGCCGATCATGATGCGGCGCTTGACTTCCTTGCCGAAACCGGCGGCGCGCGTCTTTTCGTACATGTCGACGATATCCTTGCCGTCGACGCGCAGGCCGTAGCGCACGCCGTCGTACCGCGCGAGGTTCGAGGACGCCTCGGCGGGCGCGACGATGTAATAGGCCGGAAGCGCGTATTTGGTGTGCGGCAGGGAGATATCGACGATCTCGGCGCCGGCATCTTTCAGCCAGGCAATGCCCTGGCGCCACAGGGTCTCGATCTCCTCAGGCATGCCGTCGACGCGGTATTCGTTCGGAATGCCGATCTTCATGCCCTTCAGCGACTGACCGAGGACGGCCTCATAATCGGGCACCGGCAGATCGACGGATGTCGTGTCCTTCGCGTCGACGCTTGCCATCGACTTCAGCAGGATCGCGGCGTCGCGCACATCACGGGCGATCGGGCCTGCCTGGTCGAGCGAGGAAGCAAAGGCGACGGTGCCCCAGCGCGAGCAGCGGCCATAGGTCGGCTTGATGCCGACGGTGCCGGTGAAGGCGGCCGGCTGGCGGATCGAGCCGCCGGTATCGGTCGCGGTGGCGCCGGCGCAAAGATGGGCGGCAACAGCAGCGGCCGAGCCGCCGGAGGAGCCGCCCGGGACGAGTTGCTGGTTGGAGCCCTCTGCCCGCCAGGGATTGATCACCGGGCCGTAATAGGACGTCTCGTTGGACGAGCCCATGGCGAATTCGTCCATGTTCAGCTTGCCGAGCATGACGGCGCCATCATCCCAGAGGTTCTGCGTCACGGTCGACTCGTAACGCGGCTCGAAACCATCGAGAATATGGCTGCAGGCCTGGGTGTGGACGCCGACGGTGGCGAAGAGATCCTTGATGCCGAGCGGGATGCCTTCGAGCTCGCCCGCCGAGCCAGCTGCAATCCGCTCGTCGGACTTCCTGGCCATGACGCGGGCGAGATCCGGCGTTGTTTTTACGTAGGCATTCAGCCGGTCATTGGCCGCATCGATCGCCGAAATATAGGCTTCAGTCAGTTCGATTGCGGTGATTTCCTTGGCGCGGAGCTTCTCGCGGGCTTCGGCAATGGTCAGGCTGGTGAGTTCGCTCATCGTGTTTTCGCTTCGGTCTTGAAAATGGCAACAGGGGCGGAAAGAGGCCTTCGAAGCCTTATTCGACGACTTTCGGCACCAGGAAGAAATTATGGTCGGTGACGGGCGCATTGGCGACGATATCGGCGGCCTTGTTGCCATCGGTCACCTCGTCGGTCCGCTTCTTCATCGCCATCGGGGTCACCGACGTCATCGCCTCGACGCCATCGACGTTGACTTCGGAGAGCTGCTCGACGAAGCCGAGGATGCCGTTCAGCTCGCCGACCATGCGATTTGCCTCATCCTCGGAGACGGCAATACGAGCAAGTTTGGCAACGCGCTTCACGGTGGCAAGATCGACGGACATGGCATTCTCCGGATAGGATTTTTCCTACCCGCTATAAAGGCCATGTTCGCCCGGTGCAACGGGGTTTCGTCAGATCGACAGGCTCTCGGCAGGCTTCAGCGCCCTCGCCTCAGTCTTCGACCCCTCCATGCCGGCAACGAATTTGTCGGCCGTCTGGTCGATGATCGGGAAGGTGCCGTAATGGCAGGGGATCGCGGTCTTGAAGCTGAAATAGCGCTGGCAGGCGAGTGCCGCCACCGCGCCGCCCATGGTGAAGCGGTCGCCGATCGGCACGAAGCCGATATCGGGCTGGTGCAACTCGTTGATCAGCGCCATGTCGGAGAAGATGTCGGTGTCGCCCATGGCGAAGATCGAGGCTTCGTCGTCGAAATGCAGCATCAGACCATTGGCGTTGCCGAGCGCATGCGAGACGCCGTCCTCGGTGATCTGGGCCGAGGAATGCAGCGCATTGGTGAACGTCGCGGAGAAGCCGCCGAACGTGACCGTACCGCCGGTGTTGCCCATCTCGATTCTGTCGACGCCCTTGGAGCCGAGCCAAGCGGCGAGATCGGCATTGGCAAGAACGACCGCACCCGTCTCCCTGGCAAGCGCCACGGTGTCGCCGACATGGTCGCCATGGCCGTGGGTCAGCAGGATATGGGTGATGCCTGCCGACACATCCTTGATGTCCTGGCCGGAAAAGGAGGCGTTATGGCTGAGGAAGGGATCGAGCAGGATCTTCGCCTTTGATGTCTCGATGCGGAAGGCGGAATGGCCAAGCCAGGTGATCTTCATGAAATCTATCCTCACGTGATGCAAAACTGGATTTCGATGGTAAGGACATATCTCATGCGCCGGCAAAGGAAAGCGGCGGCGGCTTCAATTTCTTTTTGACGGGATGAAACGGCAATGACGGTGCTGACGATCGAGGAAATGGCCGAAATCCTTGCTCCCGGGCAGGCGATCGCCGGGCTCGATCTCGGCACCAAGACGATCGGGATTTCGATGTCGGATCTCGGCCGGCGTTTCGCCACGCCACGTCCGGTGATCCGCCGCGTCAAGTTCACGATCGACGCGCAGGCTCTGCTGGACTTCGCGATGGCGGAAAAGGTTGCCGGCTTCATCATCGGCCTGCCGATGAATATGGACGGATCGGCGGGGCCGCGCGTGCAGGCGACGCGCGCCTTCGTGCGCAACATGGAGCAGAAAACGGTGCTGCCCTTCGTCTATTGGGACGAACGGCTTTCGACGGTCGCGGCCGAACGGACGCTCATAGAAATGGACGTTTCGCGCGCCAAGCGGGCCGAACGGATCGATTCGGCCGCGGCAAGCTTCATCCTTCAGGGCGCCCTCGACAGGCTGTCCTCGCTCGCAAGGTCTGCGGGAGACGAATTCAGCGCCTGACGCGCCTTCCACCAGGCGGCGATCAACTTGCGCTTTCTGAAGCCCATGATGGCGAAGACGACGAGGCTATCCACCGCAATGGCGCGGGCAACGAGCGGCGGGATGGTCTCCGGCGGCACACCGAGGGCTTCGCCATAGATCGCGAAGGTCAGGTCATGGACCTGCCGCGTCAGCATGAAGATGCCGAAATTCATGTCGTAATAGGAGAGCCAGTACCATGCGCCCAGAAAGACGATGGGACCGGCCCAGAAGATCAGAAACCACCTCATGCGGCTTCTCCTCCCTGCTTGCGGGCGACGGGCAGACCGAGGGAAACCAGCCAGGTCGACAATGCCATGATGCAAAGCACCAGCGTCGGAATTGCGATATCCAGCGCCAGGACTGCGAAGAACATCATTGCCGTCACCAGAATTGCGGCTTTGGCGATCTTGCTTCCCATGGGCGTCAACTCGCAGGTTCTCACTCGTATCATCTCTGCTCCCCGCCACACTGTCGGGTTAACCAGCCCCACGCAACGTAAACCATTCGTTAAGGTTAACGCCGCGCCTCCTCCCTGTGGATGAATGGGGCCCGTGGATGAAAGGGGGTCAGCCGTAGACGCCGCGCACGAGACGCTTCAGTGCCGTCGCGGCCTTCTCCCAGTCCTTCGACGTCTTCAGCGACAGGCCCGCGCACTGGCCGCCGGCGGCGCCGGAAAGCACGAGGTGCTGGATTGCCGCGATGACGACGGCATTGACGGCTGCCGCATCCATGCCCTTTGGCGGCGCCAGCGAACCGCGCATGCGATCCAGCCAAAGGGCGAGAGCCTTCGAACGGGCCTCGGACAACCGCCTCACCTGCTCGGTGTTTTCCGATACTTCCCAGGCGAGGATGCGGCGCATCAGCGGATCATTTCTCAAGGCGTCGAGCAGCAGAAGCGCCAGTCGCTCCATCAGATCGCCATAGGTGAGCATGAACATGCCGCCGGCATCTTCCGGAATGCGATCCCTCACCCATGTGCCGAGATCCGCGCCGATCGCCTCGACCAAACCGTCAAGGCCGCCATAGTAGCGGTAGATCAGCTGCTTGTCGCAGCCGGCGCGGCGGGCGACCGCATTGATGCCGAAATTCTGGAAGCCCTCCTGCGCCAGCAGGCCCTTGGCGGCGGCAAGGATGGCGCGCTCGGTGGCGCCGCGATCGCGCACGCGCCGTTCCGGCTCCGCGCCGACCTCCATCGAATTATCAAGATTTTCAGCTTCATTCAGCATCACCGACCGTTCCCCACTGTCACCAATCGGTGAGTAGCGGGGAGACCTTATCCGATCAATCCTATCCCCTTGGGAAGACTGTGGATATTTCCTCCAGCACTCAGAATCCGGCGTCGCATGGGCGCGAAAGGCGGCACGAATCCCTTCAGAAATCTCGTCCCGACGGTTGATCGCGATGGACGAACCCGGCATAGCTGCATTATGAACAAATCTAACAATCCCCGCTAAGGCCCTGCAATGGTGAATTATATCGAAGCCTCCTCCGCGCCGCCGAAGAATACGGGCGCCATCCGGCTTTACGATGCGCAGGCGTTCGAAGGCATGCGCAAGGCGTGCCAGCTGACCGCGCGCTGCCTCGATGCACTCGCCGATATCGTCAGGCCCGGCCTGCTCACCGACGAGATCGACCGATTCGTATTCGATTTCGGCATGGATCACGGCGCGTACCCGGCGACGCTGAACTATCGCGGCTACACCAAATCCACCTGCACCTCGATCAATCACGTCGTCTGCCACGGCATTCCGAACGACAAGCCGCTGCGCGAGGGCGACATCGTCAATATCGACGTTACCTTCGTGCTCGACGGCTGGCATGGCGATTCGAGCCGCATGTATCCGGTCGGCACGATCAAGCGCGCCGCCGAACGGTTGCTGGAAGTCACCTATGAATCCCTGATGCGCGGCATATCAGCCGTCAGGCCAGGCGCCCGCACCGGCGCGATCGGCGAGGCGATCCAGACCTATGCGGAAGCCGAGCGCTGTTCGGTGGTGCGCGATTTCTGCGGCCACGGCGTCGGCCGGCTGTTCCACGATTCGCCGAACATCCTGCATTATGGCCGCGCCAATGAAGGGCCGGAGCTGCGCGAAGGCATGATCTTCACCATCGAGCCGATGATCAATCTCGGCCGGCCGCATGTAAAGGTGCTCGCCGACGGCTGGACGGCCGTGACCCGCGACCGTTCGCTTTCAGCCCAGTATGAACACACGGTCGGCGTCACCGCCGAGGGCTGCGAAATCTTCACGCTGTCACCGGGTGGCCTCGACCGGCCCGGATTGCCGCCGCTTGCCAGGTGACGATCTGATGGCGAAGCGGCCTGTTGCGACATCTTCCGACGACACGCTGCCTTTCGAGACTGAAGAGCCTGTTGCCGACGAACGCTCGTTCTTCGGCGGCCGGCCGCAAAAACCAGCCGCGCCGAACGCACTGACCTCCCTACCCGCCTCGCTTTCCGGGCCGGAACATTATCACGGCCATCGCGAGCGGCTGCGTGACCGCTTCCGGGAGCTGGGCGATACGGCGCTCGCCGATTACGAAATCCTCGAACTCCTGCTTTTTCGGCTGATCCCGCGACGTGACACCAAGCCGATCGCCAAGGCGCTCATCGAACGATTCGGCTCGCTTTCCGGCGTCTTTGGCGCGCCGGCTGGTCTCCTGACGGAGGTGAAGGGCGTCGGCGAGAATGTCGCCCTCGATTTGAAACTGATCGCCACCGTCACTCACCGGACCCTGAAGAGCGAGATCAGAAGCAAGCAGGTTCTCTCCTCCTGGACCTCGGTCATCCAGTATTGCCACGCCGCCATGGCGCACGAGATACGAGAACAATTCCGCATCCTGTTCCTCGACAAGCGCAACGTGCTGATCGCCGACGAGGTGCAGGGCCGCGGCACGGTCGACCATACGCCGGTCTATCCCCGCGAGGTGGTCAAACGCGCGCTCGAACTGTCGGCAACGGCGATCATCCTCGTCCACAATCATCCCTCCGGCGATCCGACGCCCTCGCGCGCCGACATCGACATGACGAAGGTGATCGTCGAGGCGGCCAAGGCGCTCGATATCGCCGTCCACGACCACATCATCATCGGCAAGGACGGCCATGTCAGCCTGAAGGGGCTGAAGTTGATGTAATCCCCCTACGCTGAGACGCGACTACATAACTATCGTCCGCCCCGAAGCCCTCCACGGAGACGACATGTCGAATGGTCCCAATGCTGTTCTCACTTCCGATGAGATCGACGCGATAGCGCGTGACGTCGTTGCAGAAGGACAGGCGGGCCGCACGTCGGCGGCATGGCAGAAGATCCAACCATTTCGAAAAGCCCAGCGTCGCCAGACTGAGGCCGCGATGGCATTGTTATGGATAGTTGACCAACAAAGCCTCGCAAGAGAAGACGCAACAGACGTTCTTTCCGAGATCGCAGATGCCCACGAAGACAATATCGATCTCCTTTCGGCGATCGGACTATGCCTGGAATCCGTCCGCGACATCGATGATCTGAACGCGCCACCGCCGGAACACCCGATATTTCAGTCGATGGTCGCGACGCTGGACCGCTTAGCCAAGCTTCATGAGGGGCGGCCTGAACAGGAGCAGATACTGCGCGGGCTCGCCACGTCGGCGCGAATGATGGCACGCCAGATGGATGCAATCGCCGAGAACAGTCTCCGGAAACTGACGGAAATCGATCCACGGAACAGCGCGCATCAATACAATTTGGGCCTTTTCTACAAGACGCGGGGCAGATTCGCAGAAGGCGTAGCGGCGGGCCTGGCTGCTGCAAGCTTGCAGCGGGAGGTTATCGACAGCACCGAGTGGAACCTTGGAATCTGCGCCACGGGCGCAGGGGACGCCGAGACCGCTTTGGACGTGTGGAAGCGGATGGGTCAGAAGATCGAGCTTGGGCGGTTCGGGTTACCGGAAGGCGGGTATGCGGCCTGCAAGGTGAGACTTGCCCAGCGGCCCCTTGCTGAGCGGACGGCGGACTCGGATGATCCAGGGGAGGAGGAGACCGTATGGATCGAGCGTTTAAGTCCATGTCATGGCATTATTCGCAGCGTACTGTTCGGCAGTCTCGGCGTCGACTATGGCGATGTCGTCCTCATGGACGGCGCTCCGATTACGTATCATACCTACGGTGAACAAGAGGTCCCGGTCTTCCCGCATCTCGCAACGCTTGTGCGCCGGAACTACCAGTTTTTTGCTTTCGCGGGCACGCAAGAGACAGCAGGGCAACTGATCGATCTAAGCGGGGAATTGGACGAGGACGCCATTATCTATTCACACACCGAAAACTTTAGGATCATGTGCGCAAATTGCTGGCGCAACCCCGACATCGATCACGCCGATCATGAGAAAATGGAGAAACACGTCGTCACCGGTCGCATTGCCGCGCCGCCCGACATCGCACCTGCACGACTTCTGGATCTGATTGATAGGGGAATCGAAAAGCGAAAAACTTGCCAGCTCTATGCGCCCGATCTCTGCGCAGCGGCGGGGCAGTTGGCGCGCGAGCGGAGCGACAGACGTCGGTTTACTCTATTGACGGATAATTAGCGACATTCCTGCACGGAAAGGTCGCGGCCGAGCGCGCGCTGGACCGGCGGTCCGATCAGCGGCGCTCTGCTGTTCTTCCCGGCGGCAGCTGCCGACGCTCATTCTGCCGTTCGACCGGAGGTCGCAGGCAAGCATCCGAGGCAAGCGAACACTGCGGAAAGCTTCAGTTGACAGAGGTCGCCGGCGCGGGATTCTATGCAATCCTGCGCCGCCACTCGCTGAACAATACCCGCCCGAAATACCAAGAAGATAAAGCTTCATGACGATCTCCAGCGGTAACACTGATCGATCGACCCGGCTCTGCCGCGATGCGCTCTGCCTCGATGACTTTGAAATGAGGGCACGGCGGCATCTGCCGAAGCCTCTGTTCGGTTATATCGCCGGCGCGACCGAGACCAATGCGTCGCTGCGGCATAACGCAGAGGCCTTCCAGGCCTATGCCTTTCGGCCTCGTGTACTTCGGGACGTTTCGGGGCGCGGCACCGAGACGAGCCTCTTCGGCAAAACCCATGCCGCACCGTTCGGCATTGCGCCGATGGGGATCAGCGCGCTGATGGCCTACCGGGGGGACATTGTGCTCGCGCAAGGAGCGGACCAATCGGGAATCCCGATGATTATAAGCGGTTCGTCACTCATCCCCCTGGAAGAGATCGCGGCGGTTTCGCCACAAGCATGGTTTCAGGCCTATCTCCCCGGCGAACCCGACCGCATCGACGCTCTCATCGATCGGGTCGCCGCGGCCGGCCTCACCACCCTTCTGCTGACTGTGGATACCGCCACGCTGCCCAATCGCGAAAATAATGTAAGGGCGGGCTTTTCGACACCTTTGCGTCCCGGGCTCCGCTTGGCATGGCAGGGCATCTCGCATCCCCGCTGGACAACCGGCACATTCCTGCGCACGATCGTCCGGCACGGCATTCCGCATTTTGAAAATTCCTACGCCACAAGAGGCGCGCCGATCATCTCTTCGAACGTCACGCGCGATTTCGGCAAGCGTGACCATCTCAATTGGAGCCACTTGGAGCGGATACGCAAGCGGTGGTCCGGCAAGCTCGTGGTCAAGGGGATCATGCATCCTGAAGACGCGGCACGGGCTGCAGATACCGGAGCGGATGGCGTGATCATCTCCAATCACGGCGGCCGCCAACTCGACGGCACCGCATCTCCCCTTCAGGTCCTCCCGGAGGTTGCTGCACGTGTCGGAGACAGCATTGCCGTCATGATCGACGGCGGCATCCGGCGTGGAACGGATATCATAAAGGCCCTCGCGCTTGGCGCCTGTTTCGTGTTCGTGGGCAGGCCGTTCCTTTATGCTGCAGCCGTCGCGGGGCTACCGGGCGTGCTCAGGGCGGCGGATATCCTGAAGACGGAACTGTATAGCAACATGGCGCTGCTCGGGGTCACCGGGGTGAGCGATATTTCCACGGACTACATCACTCGCGTATGAAACATCGATATGACGAAGGTGATCATCGACGCGGCGAAGACACTTGATATCACTCTCGACGACCACATCATCATCGGCAAGGACGGCCATGTGAGCTTGAAAGGGCTGAAGCTGATCTGAAAAGCACAGGTCCGCCTGAAACGGCAGCCGTAAAACAATCTGTAACATTGACCGGCTACCGATAGAAGAGCGACATTTTTGTCGCAAATGATTCCATTTCAAATCCGAGGCTAGAGGATGTTTCAGTACGATCTCGTTGTGGTGGGTAGCGGTCCCGCAGGGCGCCGCGGCGCGATCCAGGCTGCGAAACTCGGCAAGAAAGTGCTTGTCATCGAACAGGGCAAGCGCGTCGGCGGCGTGTCCGTCCATACCGGCACCATCCCTTCGAAGACGCTGCGCGAGACCGCGCTCAATCTCTCCGGCTGGCGCGAGCGCGGCTTCTATGGGCGATCCTACCGCGTCAAACAGGAGATCAGTGCGGAAGACCTGCGTCGCCGACTGCTGATTACCCTCAACCATGAAGTGGAAGTGCTCGAGCATCAGTTCGCCCGCAACCGTGTCCACCACATGCGCGGCAAAGCGAGTTTCATCGATTCCACCACCTTGCAGGTCATCAAGGATGATGGCGAAGCGCTGACGGTCAGCGGCGCCAGTATCCTGCTTGCCGTGGGCACGAAGCCTTTCCGGCCGGACTATATGCCGTTCGATGGCAAGACCGTGCTCGACAGCGACGAGTTGCTTGATATCGAAGAATTGCCGCGCACCATGGTCGTCATCGGCGCCGGCGTTATCGGCATCGAATATGCGACGATCTTCTCGGCGCTTGATACTGCCGTGACCGTGATCGATCCAAAGTCGACCATGCTCGACTTTATCGATAAGGAAATCGTCGAGGATTTCACCTATCAGCTGCGCGACCGCAATATGAAGCTGCTGCTCGGCACGAAGGCCGAGAAGGTCGAGCGGCTCGATAGCGGCAAGGTCCAGCTGACGCTCGACAACGGCCGCCATCTTGTGACCGACATGGTGCTCTTTGCCGCCGGACGTATGGGAGCCACCGACGCGCTGAACCTTCCGGCCATTGGACTGGAGGCCGACAGCCGCGGCCGTCTCAAGGTCAATCCGGAGACCTTCCAGACATCGGTTGCAAACATCTATGCCGCCGGCGACGTGGTCGGCTTTCCAAGCCTTGCCTCGACCTCGATGGAACAGGGCCGCATCGCCGCGCGCGTGGCGATCGGCGCGGTCGCCAAGGAGCCGCAGAAATATTTCCCCTACGGCATCTATGCGGTGCCGGAAATCTCGACCTGCGGTTTGACCGAAGAGGAGATGAAGGAGCGCGGCATCGCCTATGAATGCGGCATTGCCCGCTTCCGCGAAACCTCGCGGGCCACATCATGGGCCTCGATACCGGGCTTCTGAAGCTGATCTTCTCGCTGAAGACCCGCCGACTGCTCGGCGTGCATATCGTCGGCGAAGGCGCCACCGAGCTGGTGCATATCGGCCAGGCGGTGCTCAATCTGAAAGGCACGGTCGAATATTTCGTCGAAAACACCTTCAACTATCCGACGCTCGCCGAAGCCTACAAGATCGCCGGCCTCGACGCCTGGAACCGGATGGGCGACATCAAGTCGGAACTCTGAAGGCGGCGCCACCATCTGATTCCGCCAGCTAAGATGGAGCCGAGAGCTTGCGCATCATTTCGCTGAATGCATGGGGCGGCCGACTGCACGAGGCCCTGATCGCCTATATCAGGCATGCCAACCCTGATGTGCTGTGCCTGCAGGAGGTGCTGCGGACGCCGAATGCCGACCACGGATGGTCGATATACCGGGATGCGGGGATGGAACTGCCGCAGCGCGCCAACCTCTTCGATGAGATCGGCGCCGCCCTGCCCGGCCACGACGGCTTCTTCTGCCCGACATCGAGAGGCGAGCTCTTCGACGCCGACGCCGTCATTGTCGCTGAATTCGGGCTGGCGACCTTCGTCCGCAAATCACATTCCGTCATCGCCCAGGCGCTGGACTTCGTGCATGGCGGTTTTTCCGCCGATGGCTGGGGTGAACATCCCAGACCGCGCAACGCCCATTGCATCCGTCTGTTCAGCCACGAGCACGCTTCGACCGTCACCATCGTCCACATGCACGGCCTGCGCGATCCCGCCGGCAAGGGCGATACGGCCGCGCGTCAGGAGCAGGCTACAGCGCTGGTCCGGCTCATCGAGCGCGTCTGGCCCGGCGACGAGGGGCTCGTCGTCTGCGGCGACTTTAACGTTTTGCCTGACAGCACAACCTTTGCGATTCTCGCCGGACTTGGGCTTTCCGATCTCGTCACCGGAAACGGCCTTGTAGACACGCGAACCTCCTACTATCTCAAAGAGGGTCGATATGCCGACTACATGCTTGTGACACCGGGGGTGAATATCGCCAAATTCGAGGTGGTCGAGGCGCCGGAGGTATCCGACCACCGCGCATTGCTGCTTGACATCATGTAGTATATTGATGGTTGAGAACCCGCGTGGAGTATCGCGCCGGTGCTGATTTGTATGGCCGAGTTTGAAGCCCGATGGTTCGTATCCTTACGCCGTGCCTGATATTTGCCTTCAATGCCATTTTGTCTCCTGGCAAAAGCTTCTAAGAAAGATAGATACTCTTGTCCCATGTCCCGGAAGCCGCGCGCCGACGTTTTCAGCTGATCCTGATTAAGCCGTCGCATTATGACGACGATGGCTACGTCATCCGCTGGTGGCGGGCGATGATCCCGTCCAATTCGCTTGCGGCCCTCTACGGCATCGCCGCCGAATGCGCCGAGCGCAAGGTGCTCGGACCCGATACCGCGATCGACATTACCGTAATCGATGAAACCAATACGCGGATCGATTTTCCCGGGCTGCTCGCCCAGTTCAGGCGCCACGGCAATTTCGGCATGGTCGCGCTGGTCGGCGTCCAGTCCAACCAATATCCGCGCGCACTCGACATCGCCCGCCCCTTCCGCAATGCCGGCCTGCCGGTCTCGATGGGCGGCTTCCATGTGTCCGGTTGCCTGTCGATGCTCGACGGCAAAGCGGTCGGGCTCGATGCCTGCCGCGATATGGGCATCTCGATGTTCGCCGGCGAGGCCGAGGGGCGGCTGGACATGGTGCTGCGCGATGCTGCCGCCGGCGAGCTGAAGCCGCTTTATAATTTCATGAACGACCTTCCCGGCATCGGCGGCACCCCCGTTCCTTTCCTGCCGAAGGACAATATCCAGCGCACGCTCGGCCTCAGCACCAGCTTCGATGCCGGACGCGGCTGTCCCTACCAGTGCTCCTTCTGCACCATCATCAACGTGCAGGGGCGAAAATCGCGTTTCCGCTCGGCCGACGATGTCGAGAAGCTGGTGCGGATGAACTGGGCGCAGGGCATTCACAAGTTCTTCATCACCGACGACAATTTCGCCCGCAACAGGGATTGGGAGGCGATTTTCGACCGGCTGATCGAACTCAAGGAGCGGGACGGCATTCCGCTCGGCCTGATGATCCAGGTGGATACGCTCTGCCATAAGATCCCCAATTTCATCGAGAAATCCAAGCGCGCCGGCGTCACCCGTGTCTTCATCGGCCTCGAAAACGTCAATCCGGATAATCTGACGGCCGCCAAGAAGAACCAGAACAAGATCACCGAGTACCGCAAGATGCTGCTCGCCTGGAAAGCACAGGGCATCATGACGCTTGCCGGCTACATCCTGGGCTTCCCCGCCGACACGCCGGACTCGATCCGCCGTGACATCGCCATCATCCAGGAAGAGCTGCCGCTCGACGTCATCGAATTCTTCATCCTGACGCCGCTGCCCGGCTCCGAGGACCATCAGGTTCTCTGGAAGAAGGGCGTGGAAATGAATGGCGACCTCAATATCTACGATGTCGAGCATGTCTGCACCGCCCATCCCAAGATGAGCAAGCAGGAATGGGAAGAGATCTACCATGAGGCCTGGTCGCTCTATTATTCACCTGATCACATGAAGACGCTGCTGCGCCGCGCCGTGGCGACCGGGGTTCCGCTCGCAAGGCTCGTCAAGGTACTCGTCTCCTTCGCAACCACGGTGCCGCTGGAAAACGTGCATCCGTTGCAGAGCGGCCTCTTGCGCTTGAAGACGCCGTCGGAGCGGCGCCCGGAACTGCCGCGCGAACATCCGCTGGTCTTCTGGCCCCGTTTTGCCTGGGACACCGTCCGCAAACATGCCTCGCTCGCAGGCACGATTATCGGACTGACGATTTCGGCCTTCCTGATTTCACGGGATGCCAAGTCGAAGACCTATATGGATCAGGCTCTGACGCCCGTCGCCGACGACGAAGAAGAAACGCTCCACCTCTTCACCCAGACCGCCGGCGGCGCCGCAGCCGTCAGCCATGTCAGGAAAGTCGCGCAACTGACGGGGCATTAAGCGGAAATTCTTGCAATAGCGGCCGACTCCCCGCCGGCCGGAGAGCACAGGCGACATCAAGGCGAAGCTTGGAGCCTCCGACTTTGATTCGGCTAAGCGCGTCGCGATCTTCCAGAGACGCGCCACGCTCTATGCGATTTGGATCATCCGGCTCGTCTCGGCCACTTGTAGCGTGTCGACGAATTCGACGATCTTGACCGGTTTGCCATCCTGGAAATGGATCTTGTCGACGAATTCCGTAGAGAAGGTTACTCCCGATGGGATGTGTCTGACCTCGCCTTCACGATGGGCAAAGACCATCTGCTCATCCTCATCCACATAGATGCCGGTCGTCCTGACCTTGGATAGATCCCATGCCGCGATAAGCTGCGTTATCGTTTGGCGAAAGTCATGCCCGCTCGATTCGGTCGTCAAAGGCGCCAGCCGTGCATTGCCGACCATGCGAAAGGTACAACCCTCGCCGAACAGCGCAAGCGTACCCTCGATGTCGCCACGACCACGCACAGAATAGATTTCCTCTACCAGCGTCTTCATGTCATTCTTTGCGGTCATTTTCAGGTCCTCCATTACCCAACGCTCTTGCTTTTTATGCATGTCGTCATCCCGGGCGACATGCTTGCAGTTTGCTCAACTATTTGTTGTTGCCAGCGAAGATAACACCAGGACGGAGAGGGCGTCGAGTACCCCGTCCGGATGACCCGAAAAGAAAAGGCCCCGCACGACGGCGGGGCCTTCACAAGTTTCAGAACTGAAAAGCGATTATTCGGCGCTTTCGTCAGCCGCCTTCTTCTTCGGTGCAGCCTTCTTCTTCGGTGCGGCTTCTTCGCCTTCACCGCCGTCGGCAGCTTCGGCCTTGGCGGCAGCCTTCTTCTTCGGCGCGGCCTTCTTGGTCTCGGCCTTCGTCTCGCCTTCCTCCTCGGCGAGCAGTTCTTCCTTCGTCACCTTCTTGTCGGTGACGTCGATTTCGGTCAGCAGGTGATCGATGACCTTCTCTTCGAAGATCGGCGCGCGGATCGAAGCGGCGGCACCCGGCTGGCTGCGGAAGAATTCGAGGATCTGCTTTTCCTGGCCGGGATACTGGCGCAGCTGATCGTAGATCGCGCGCTGCATCTCGTCTTCGGTGACTTCGACGCCGGCCTTTTCGCCGATTTCGGAGAGAACGAGGCCGAGGCGGACGCGACGCTCGGCGAGCGTCTTGTATTCCTCACGCGCCTTCTCTTCGGTCGTGTCTTCGTCCTCGAAGGTCTTGCCTGACTGAGCGAGATCGTTGTTCACCTGGCTCCAGATGCCGTTGTACTCGGCATCGACGAGCGAAGCCGGGGTCTCGAACTTGTACATCTCGTCGAGCTGGTCGAGGATCTGACGCTTCAGCTTCTGGCGGGTCAGCGAGCCGTACTGCGATTCGATCTGGCCACGGACGATTTCCTTCAGGCGATCGGCGGATTCGATGCCGAGCTTGGAGGCGAGTTCGTCGTTGATTTCGACGGCGCCGGGGGCTGCGACGTCCTTGACCGTGATGTCGAAGGTCGCTTCCTTGCCGGCAAGGTTCTTGGCCGGATAGTCGGCCGGGAAGGTCACGGTGATGGTCTTGTCTTCGCCAGCCTTGACGCCGACGAGCTGGTCTTCGAAGCCCGGGATGAAGCGGCCGGAGCCGATCACCAGTTCGGCGCCCTGATCGGTGCCGCCTTCGAAGGCCTCACCGTCGACCTTGCCGACATAATCCATGGTGATGCGGTCGCCGTTGGCAGCCTTGCCGGTCTTGCTCTCGTAGGAACGGGCGCTTTCGGCGACCTTCAGAACCTGTTCGTTGACTTCCTCATCCGAGATGTCGATGACTTCGCGCGTAACCTTGATGCCCTTGACGGACTTCAGCTCGATAGGCGGCAGCACTTCATAGGAGAGCGTGAATTCGAAATCCTGCTGGGCGGAAAGGATTTTGTCGGCCTCGTCCTTGTCCTCAGTCATGGCGATTTCCGGCTGGGTGGCCGACTTTTCGCCGCGGCTGGACAGAATGGCGGCCGGCTGTTCGCGGACGATCTCGTTGACGAGGTCGGCCATGATCGACTTGCCGTAAACCTTCTTCAGGTGAGCAGCGGGAACCTTGCCCGGACGGAAGCCGTTGATGCGGACCTTGTCCTTTACGTCGGCAAGACGCTCATTCATCTTGTCTTCCATGTCCTTGGCCGGGATAACGACCTTGATTTCGCGCTTCAGCCCTTCAGCGAGCGTTTCGATAACCTGCATGTCTTCCTACCTTCATGTCGTGGCGGCCGTGCCCAGACGCCGTTCGTTTCTATGAGCACGACGCCGGCAGCGTGCCGCGCGTGGCTTTTCCCAATTCCTGCATCATTCCACCCAAGGGGGAACGGCACTCGCTTCCGGGTATCGGGGATAACTAACTTCTTAGTCTCCCCCTGCAAACAGCCTGGTGCGGGTAGAGAGACTTGAACTCCCACGCCTTGCGGCACCAGAACCTAAATCTGGCGTGTCTACCAATTTCACCATACCCGCGTTCACAGAACCGCATGCCTATGCCTGCGCATGAGGCCTTCCGGAGCGCGGCGTCTCTATATCACCCGATTTGGTCGAGGCAAAGGAAAAATGAACGTCCAATGACGGGCTGTTCAAGGCCCGAAAACCGCGCTGCCCCGAAGGCGCCGGAGATCAGAAAAGCGGTTCATCGTAAACCGCCTTGCCGTCGACGATCAGGCTGCGAATCTGCGCGCTTCCATCCGGCGAGACCCTCACCGCTATGGCGACGTTGCCATCGTTGCGGGCCTCCTCGATCGGTTTGCCCTGACCTTCCGGAACATAATAGCGCTCGATGCCGTATTCGACCCGCATGCTGTCGCCCGCGGCCAGCCCGCCGCTGTAGAAAGGCTTGCTGCGCAGGATCACCGTCTCCGGCTGCGGCGGCAGCGCCTGGAAAGACGATTCGCTCACCGTCCAGAAACCGTCCGCCTGCTTCCTCAACCGGACCCACAGCGTGCGTTCGCCGGGTTCTGCGGGAACGCCACCGGAGATCGTCTGTACCGGCACGGTGGAAATGTCGTAATTCAAGACGACATAATCACCGCGCAGGAAATCGCGAGGATCGACCGGGGCAGTCTTCAGCAGGACCTCAGCGCCGCTGCTGAGGATCGACGCACGGCTCTGAATGATCGTGCCGAGGATTAAAGTCTGCAAGCCGGCGACGATGATCGCCGAAATAAGATATCCTTTGCCGGACTGCAGCCTAGCCATCAACGAGCTCATGCGCGCGCCTCCCGCGAAAAGCGCCGTTCGAGACGGATGACGATCCAGGCGACGAGCGCCACTACGAGACCGGAGAACAGGAAGAGGCTCGACGTGCCGAGGATCGAGCCGACGGTAACGGAGGCGAGATAGAGCATCTCCGCGGCAAAGGTCGTGTAGGCGAGATAACGCACCGCGCCATTATCCCTGCCGTGCAGGGCAATAGCCAGCACGGCGGCAGCGAGCGTCGCCACCCCGAGCACCACCAGCCGCCAGCCTTGTTCAATCTCGATATGCAGCAGCAGCAAGCCGACTACGGCGACGAGAAAGCTGTAGAAGGCCGGCGCGGCGCCGGCACTCCTGACGAGCGAAGCGATGCGGGGGTGCGGCAACGCCGTCAGCGCGAACACCGCCATTCCGCCGATCGCGAAGGCGAGCGCCACCGCAATCTCCTCATAAAGAGCGTAGAGCCAGGCGAGCCAGCCGATCAGCAGCAGATAAGCGAGATGACGGGCGCGCTCGGCACCGGTGTAACGCACCAGAGCGACTGTGATCACCGCCATGACCGGCGCCATCCAGGGATCAAATCCGATCCAATGCGTGTCGTTGCTCTCGAGATAGACGGCAAAGGACGCCCAGGAGAGAAAGCCTGCGACGACGACGACCGCGCCCGAACGGAACAGGATCGCCGAGATCGTCGCAATCGCGAACCAGAGATACATCACCGTCTGCTCGTCGCCGGAGAGATGATACATCTGCCCGACCAGCGAAATCGCGCCACCGAAGCTCATCGCGCCGATGACCAGCAGCCCGCTTGCTGCTGCTGTCGCACCCCGGGCAAACATGGAGGCGGCTGCAATGTGCACAGCCCAAATCAGGGCGAGAATGGCGCCGACGCGGACGAGCCGCGGAATGGCCTCCCAGTTGGACGCGACGACCAGCAGGACGGCGGCGGCAAGCAACACCGCCGCCAGCGCCATCAACACCCGGCCTAGGCTAAAGCTTGCCGGGCGGCTGTCATATTCGGCGAGAAGCTTGGCCGCCGCTTCCTCTCCAATCAGACCCTTGCCCACCCAGAGCGAGAGATCCCGCTCCAATCTGCCGCGATACATGCCTCATCCCTCATTTCCGTGACGCACGCCGGCGCTACGGCTTCCATCGTTATAGCCGCAGCGGGCGGCTTCGCAAACGCCCGCCCGGCGACAAACATGCAAATTCCTCACTGGTCTAATTTGGGTCAGATATTAACCGGCCGGTAACGTCGGAACTGCTAATATGAGTGCATGAAGGAAAGGTATGCGGTTTTCGCATACCCCTCATGTATTTATTGCACTGCAAAATATCAATTAGTCATACTATTTGTCGATTCAACCACGCACGGGGATGGCGCCCCGGCCCGGTTTCCCCGGAAGCCCGCGGATGTTTTGTTCGTGACGAGATTCGCAGCCGCGCACTCCTCCCGAGCGCGTTGCGATAGACTGGCAACACTCCTCCTCCCAGTTGCCAGTCAATATAATGCGCCCGCCGGATCCTCCCCCGGCGGGCGTTTTATTTTGACGACAACACAGCCTGTAATTCAACCACTTATCGGCATTCGCATTACAGCCCTGGCGGCAAAGCTTGGCACTAGAAGCTCCGCCTCATGAACTGATGGGACCGCATCGCGAGCCCATTGCTTTGCCACCGGCATTGGGATGAATGAACAGCTTGGCGCCTCAGCGCAAAACGCGGTCGGGCCGATCGCGAGAGGGGCAGCTTTGCTTCATCGCAAGACCGAGCGAGCGGGAGAACAGGCAGAATTCTCCAGGGATTATTTTGCCTATTCGTTGACCAGACTGCGGTAAGATTGTGTAAAGCATTGCACAGATCGCATGGGTGACTTGAAAACTTGGCTGTTTTCGTTCTTCGCGTCGCAACATATATTCCAGCCATCAAATAGAGCTCAGCGCCGATCGGTGGCTGCTGGCAGATCAAACCCTCGGAAAGGGGCCCAACATGAACATCACTCGCTCTTTCAACAACTGGCGCAAGTATCGTCAGACGGTCACGGAACTCGGCCGCATGACCAACCGCGAATTGCATGACCTCGGCATCGACCGTTCGGACATTCACCGCGTTGCCCGCGAGGCTTCTTCTCGCTAATTCAAGTCGATCGCTGCTTCCTCCCGAGCAGATCCGCCAATGATTGAAACGCCCGCTGCACCGCAGCGGGCGTTTTCATTTGCACGCAATCCGCCGCCGCTCCGGTTGCGACCTTCCCAGCTCTTTCGCCCGCTTAAAAATTATTCACCGCTCAAATTGAGAGCATCATCGTGCACAATTGCATGGCAGACGCCTTTTATTTGCACTGCACAATGCGACCGATATCGCCTATATAAACATCAACCGCAGAGAGACAGGCGATCCCGCCGTCCCGCGGACGTTTGTTCGAGGAAGAAGACAATGAACCCGATCCGCATCGCAAAAAGCTGGCTCAGCTATCGTCGTACACTCAATGAACTCGGCAGCCTGTCGAACCAGACCCTGTCCGATATCGGCGTCAGCCGCTACGACATCCGCAACATCGCATCCCGGTCTTTCCGCTAATCGCGGTTCTGGCAACGGGCACGATGTTTCAAGACGGCGCCATCATCGGCGCCGTTTTTGATTCCGGGGTGTTGGATCGCACCTGCCGACATGATATCAGCCCGGAATGAACACGATCTCTTCCTACTCCCCTATCCACGTCGTCGGCGGCGGGCTTGCCGGTTCGGAAGCCGCGTGGCAGATCGCCAGTGTGGGCGTTCCCGTCATCCTGCATGAGATGCGCGGCGTGCGCGGCACGGATGCGCACAAGACCGACGATCTCGCCGAACTCGTCTGCTCCAATTCCTTCCGTTCCGACGATGCGACAAGCAATGCCGTCGGCGTCATCCATGCGGAAATGCGCATGGCGGGCTCGCTGATCATGGCCGCTGCCGACCGCCATCAGGTACCGGCCGGCGGCGCGCTCGCCGTCGATCGCGACGGCTTTTCGGATGCCGTGACCCGCGCCATCCACGACCACCCGCTCATCACCATCGTGCGCGAAGAGGTCACCGGCCTGCCGCCAAGCGACTGGGATCTTGCCATCGTCGCCACCGGACCGCTGACAGCGCCGTCGCTCGCCAGCGCCATCCAGGCGGAGACCGGTGAGGATTCGCTCGCCTTTTTCGACGCCATCGCTCCGATCGTCTACCGAGAGAGCATCGACATGGATATCTGCTGGTATCAGTCGCGCTACGACAAGGTCGGCCCCGGCGGCACCGGCAAGGATTACATCAACTGCCCGATGGACGAAGCGCAATACAACGCCTTCGTCGACGCGTTGATCGCAGGCGACACGGTCGGCTTCAAGGAATGGGAAGGCACCCCCTATTTCGACGGCTGCCTGCCGATCGAGGTCATGGCCGAACGCGGCCGCGAGACGCTGCGCCACGGGCCGATGAAGCCGATGGGGCTGACAAATGCGCATAACCCCAGCGTCAAGGCCTATGCGGTCGTGCAGCTACGTCAGGACAACGCGCTCGGCACCCTCTACAACATGGTCGGTTTCCAGACGAAATTGAAATATGGCGCGCAGGCGGAAATCTTCCGGATGATTCCCGGTCTTCAAAACGCGGATTTTGCCCGACTCGGCGGCCTGCACCGCAACACCTACATCAATTCCCCCACTCTGCTCGACCCGTCGCTGACGCTGAAATCACGGCCGGGCCTGCGTTTTGCGGGCCAGATCACCGGCTGCGAGGGATATGTGGAAAGCGCCAGCGTGGGTCTGATGGCCGGGCGTTTCGCCGCTGCCGAACGCAAGGGCGAGGCGATCTCGCTGCCGCCGGCGACGACGGCGCTCGGTTCGCTGCTCGGTCATATCACCGGCGGGCACATTGTGACCGACGAGGAGCCGGGCAAGCGATCGTTCCAGCCGATGAACATCAATTTCGGGCTGTTTCCGGAGCTCGAGCCCGGCTCGATCGTCAAGCCCGAGGGCCTCAAGCGCTTTCGCGGCAAGGACAAAACGATCATGAAACGGCAGTTGATTGCACGTCGCGCGCTTGCAGACTGCGCCGCCTGGCTCGGTCAGACACCGACCTTTGCCGAAAGTGCCTAAGCAGCTGTTCTACTGCTTGTTGGCTGCGGAAATACTGTCGGATGGCAGATCCTTATCCGGCTCGGCGATGTAATTGCCGAGCAGCCAGAGCGCAACTTCGGAAGCCTCCTTCGGCGAAGCAAACTCGAATCTGCCATTGTGGCTGGGCGCATCGAGAAATTCGATCGCCAACCCCCTGCCCGTCTCGGTGCTTACGGCACGCACGCGGCCGGGCTCGATCAGATGGCAAGAGAAATGGCGTGCCATGTTGCGCATGAGGCCGGCCTTGTTGTCGTGCAGGCGCACAAAGATCGCCTGACCGTTTTCCGTCGCCTGCAGCTGGCGGATCGCCTCGTTGGGAAAGGCGCGGCCGAACTCGATGATGGCCAGACCGGTGTCGTGCAGACTGTCCTCCTTGTTTTGCGCGGCCATGCGTGTGGCCACGAAAGCAAAGAAGATGACGATGGCGAAAAGGACGCACCAGACGATAATGCCCACGCCGAATCTCCGTTCAAAGCATAGTGGTAAGGACCTTGTAGTGCGCGAGACTTGCGCGAATTTGACCGATATCAGATTTTTCGGCGGCCCGCTGCCAGCGCCATTCTGAGCTGGCGGCGCCATTGCGGCGATTGCAGCGGCCGGTCGAACAGGAGAACACCCCGCCTCTGCGCCTTGAGCAGCACCGGTTCGGCCAGCGTTGCGGGCAGGAAGGCCGGGAACACGGCTGGTGCAATCGCCCCTGCCCCTCTCGCCTTTGCCAGATGCTCAAGGCCGAGGCCGGCGAAGGCCTCGATGGCGGCCGAGATGCGCGGCCGGTCTTCGCCGGCGAGGAAGGCGTCGCGATCGAGGCCGGTGGCCGCAAGGATCTGCAGCGGAATATAGATCTGGCCGCGGCGGCGATGCAGCGGCATCAGCAGCAACAGCCCGGCAATCGCCTGTGCGACGCCAGCATAGCCGGCGGCATCCGCCGAGCGCGGGGCGGCCTCCGGCGAAAGCACGAGGCTTGCCAGCTGGATCAGCGCGGAGGCCGTTTCTCCGGCATAACCTTCGAGCGAGACCCGCGTCTCCATTGGATCGTCGTAGAGGTCGAAGGTGCGGGCGTCGATCATATTGAGCAGCGTCCTGCGCGGCAGGCGATGGGTTTCGATCGCGGTCAGAAGTGCGGCGGCGACGGGATTGGCGGCCGTCGAGCCATGCGCGCTGCCTTCTAGCAGGTCACGCCAGTATTGCATGCGCACTTCGCCAGGCAGCGGCTCGTGCACAAGGTCGCGGATGCGGGCAAGCTCCGCATTGAACGCGTAAAGGGCCGCTAGCGCGCCGCGTTTCTCCTCCGGCGACAGAAGACAGGCGAGATATCGGTCGCGATCATTGTCGCGCAGCATCGCCAGGCAGACGTCCTGGTTGGTCGCTATCTTCGCATCAGCCATCGTCAGACCGCAATCAACGCCGCCGCGACGGCGCGCTGCTCCGACAGCATGATGTTGAAGGTGCGTACCGCGGCACCCGTGCTCATCGGATCGGAAGAAATGCCCCGCGCCTTCAGCGCCTGTTTCAATTCGTCGGGCAGACGGCGAAGCTCGGTTCCGGTGCCGACGAGCAGAACCTCGATATCATCAGCCTCATCAAGCACACGGCGGAAATTTTCAGGCGACAGCGGCTTCGACATGTCCATGTCCCAGCCGTAAATGCCGGAGGGCAGGCAAAGGATCGAGCCGCGATGCGACATGTCGGCAAAACGGAAACCGCCATTGCCGTAGGTGTCGATCGGAGCCCGGCCGGGAAAATGCGCCGCGCGGATTTCTATGCCTTTTGCCATGTTTTCAAACCACCGTGCCGGATTTTCGACCAGCATCTGTCTTGTTGCTCTCTTCTCCGTCGGAAGCCTCCGGCCGCAGCCGGAAGACGATCAACACGGGAGCAGCGATATAGATCGAAGAGAAAGTGCCGAGAGCTACTCCGAAGAGCATCGTAAAGGAGAAGGAGCGGATGACGTCGCCGCCGAACAGATAGAGCGCCAGCAAGGCGAGCAATGTCGTCGCCGCCGTCAGGACGGTGCGCGACAATGTCTGGTTGATCGAGGCATCGATCAGGATCGGCAGCGGCATCTTCCTGTATCGTTCAAGATTCTCGCGCATGCGGTCATAGACGACGACCGTGTCGTTCAGGGAATAACCGAGGATGGTCAGCACGGCGGCGATGCTCGTCAGGTTGAACTCGATGCCGGTCAGCACGAAGAGACCGAGCATGATGATGACGTCGTGCAGTGTGGCAATGATGGCGCCGACGGCGAACTGCCATTCGAAACGGATCCAGATATAGATCAGGATCGCCGCGAGTGCGGCTGCGACACCGAGCGTAGCCATCATCGTCAATTCGCCCGAGATGGCGGGCCCGACGACCTCGACGCGGCGGAAATCGTAATCGGCCTCGAGTTCGCCGCGCACCAGCGTCGCCGCCGATTGCTCGGCATTCTCGCCGCCGCCCTGGGACGCGATGCGGATCCGCGCATTCGAAAGGCCGCCCGTACGCTCGACGCTGACCTCGCCAAGATTGAGATCGTCGAGGCGTGATTTGAGATCAGCGATGTCGGCATTGCCCTGTTTCGCCGTCACCTCGATGAGCGAGCCGCCGGTGAAATCGATGCCGAGCTGCAGGCCAACGGTGGCAAAGGCCGCCATCGCGGTCAGCGAGATCACTGCCGACGCCGTGAAGACATAACGGCGGATTCCCATGAAACGCACATTGGCGTGCTCGAAAAGATGCGCGAGAACGCTCTTCGGCAGATGCCTGGGATGGCGCGCTTTCAGCCAGGCGGCGACGATCGAGTGCGTCAGCGTGAAAGCCGTGATGACAGTCGTCAGAATGCCGACCGCCAGCGTCACCGCGAACCCGCGAATGGACTCGCTGCCGAGAAACAGGAGAATGATGGCGGCGATGAAGATCGTGACATTCGCGTCGACGATCGTTGCGAAGGCGCGCGAGAAGCCGCGGCCGACGGCCTGCGCAAAGGAGGAACTGGCTCTTTCCTCTTCGCGGATGCGCTCATAGATCAGCACGTTGGAATCGACCGCCATGCCGACGATAAGCACGATGCCGGCAATACCGGGCAAAGTCAGCGTGGCGCCGGCAAGGCTGAGCGCAGCGACGATGAAGATCAGATTGACGAAGAGCGAGACGACGGCGATGGCGCCGAGAATACGGTAGAGCGCGATCATCAGCGCTGCGACCAGCACGACGGCGACGAGACCGGCAACCAGGCCGGAGAAGATGGAGTCGGCGCCGAAGCTCGGGCTGACGCTGCGCTCCTCGACGCTCGTCAGCGTCGCCGGCATGGCGCCGGCGCGCAGCATCACCGCAAGGTCGCGAACGCCATCCTCGGAGAAATTCGCCGAAATCCGGCCCTCGCCGCCGATGATCGCCGCATCGATGACCGGCGCAGACATCACCTGATCGTCAAAGACGATGGCAAGGTGCCTGCCGATATTTTGCGCTGTCGCCTGCGCCAGCCGCTGAGTACCCTCCGCATCGAGGCGATAGTCAATCGAGGTATCCTGCGTCTGCGGATCGACGACAGGCTCGATATCGATCATGTTGCTGCCGGTGACGAATGCCGTGCGGTCGACGAGATACGGAACAGGCGGATCGTCGAGCGAATAGAGCACCTCCGAGCTGGCCGGCCAGCGGCCGTTCAGCGCCTCCTGTCCCGACATGCTTTCGTCGAGCAGATGAAAGGAAAGCTTTGCCGGCTGGTTTAGAATATTCTTCAGCCGCTCCGCATCGACGGATCCCAGCACCTGCACGACGATCCGGTCGTCGCCATCGGGGCGAACCTGAAAGTCTTCATAGCCGAAGCCGGCGATGCGGCGGCCAACGATGTCGAGCGACCGGCTGCGGGCCGAGGCGATGTCGGCGGTGATGCCGGCATCGGATATCTGCAGTGAGAGCTGCCCTTCCTCGCCCTGTCGAAGCGCAAGGCCAGGCCCTGAATGTTCGTCACCGTTCGTCAGAGGCTTCAGGAGATCGACTGCCTTTTTCGCCTCAGCCGGATCGGTAATCCGGACAGTGACTGTCTGGCCGTTGCCGGTCAGGCCGGTATAGCGGATGCCGGCACCTCGCAGCGCCTTGCGCACATTCGCGACGGTCTCTTCCAAGCGGTCTTTGACGATATCGGAACGCTCGACCTTCAGAACGATATGGGAACCGCCCTGCAGGTCGAGACCGAGTGTCACGCGGTCGTTTTGCCACCATGTCGGCAGAGACGAGCGCTGCGCCTCGCTCAGGAGATTGGGCGCAGCAACGACGACGGCCGCAAACGCAACCAGCCAAATCAGAAGTGTTTTCAAGCGGGAAAAATGCAACATTCTCTCGACGATCTTCCGATCCGGCGGTTCCGCCGTTATCGCTTGTTACGCCGCGTCGGCCTTGACGGGCTCACCCTTGACGCGAACGTCCGAAATGCCGCTGCGGACGATGCGCACGCGAACACCTTCGGCAATCTCGACCTCGACTTCCTTATCATCGACGACCTTCGTCACCTTGCCGACAAGACCGCCGCCGGTCACGATCTGATCGCCACGGCGGATCGCCTTGAGAGTTTCCTCACGCTTCTTGGCCTGCGCGCGCTGCGGCCGGATCAGCAGGAAATACCAGACGACCATCAGCGGCACGAACAGGATGATCATTTCGAAACCGGGACCGCCGAATCCTGTTGCGGTATCGGTCGCAGTCTGGGCGAATGCCGGGGTGATGAACATGCTAAACTCCTCAGGCTTCTGTGGCGGAACTCCGCCTGCTTTTCAGGTTGCCGGACTATAGTTGCCGCTTGGATGAATGCAACAGAAACAGCCGGGAACAGTACCGATTTCGCTGCCTCATAACCTTTCCGCCGGCAAAACGCCATGGTAGGCGGCATCGAAAGATCAAAGCGGCTTGGCGCAGCGAGAAATCAGGAGGCCCATGATGACCGAGGAAATCAACACCGCCCTGCTTGCCGAACTAAAAAGGCTCGCTGACGCCGTGCAGCGTCTGGCCGGGCCGGCACCTGCCGCCAACGATTGGAATGCGGCCGACTGTTTCGTCTGGGCACCGTTGCGTCAGTATCTGCAGCCGGTGAAGAAGCCGAACCGGGTGGCGCTGAAGCTCATCCGCGGCGTCGACCATGTGCGCGATATCCTGCATGAGAATACGGTGCGGTTTGCCGAGGGTTATGCCGCCAACAACGTGCTCCTCTGGGGCGCGCGCGGCATGGGCAAATCCTCGCTTGTTAAGGCCGTGCATGAGGATGTCCGGCGGGAAAGCGGCGCGCCGCTGAAGCTGGTTGAAGTGCATCGGGAGGATATTGCCAGCCTGCCCAACCTGCTCGACCTCCTGAAAGACACGCCGTACCGTGTGATCGTCTTCTGCGACGACCTTTCCTTCGATCACGACGACACCGCCTACAAGTCGCTGAAGGCGGCACTCGATGGCGGCGTCGAAGGGCGACCCGACAATGTGCTCTTCTACGCCACGTCAAATCGGCGCCATCTTCTGCCGCGTCACATGATGGAAAACGAGCAGTCGACGGCGATCAATCCATCGGAGGCTGTCGAGGAAAAGGTCTCGCTGTCCGACCGCTTCGGTCTTTGGCTCGGCTTTCACAAATGCAGCCAGGAAGACTATCTCGGCATGATCGACGGCTATGCCGATCACTTCAAGCTCGGACTCGACCGTGACAAAATGCATGCCGAGGCGCTGGAATGGGCAACGACGCGCGGCGCGCGCTCCGGCCGCGTCGCTTGGCAATATATCCAGGATCTGGCCGGACGCACACGCGTTCATATCGACCGGACGTAGGCGCCTCTCGAAACGGAATCGACGCGACGAGATCTTAAAATGACAAAAGCCCGGCTGGTGGCCGGGCTTTTGCGCTCCTGGTACGCTATACCTATTCCAGGAAAGTCATCGGGTTGACCGGTGAGGCGTCCTTGCGCACCTCGAAATGGACCTGCGGCTGCTTGACATCGCCGCTCATGCCGGAGACGGCGACGGTCTGACCGCGCTGAATCTTCTGACCGCGAGTGACACTCAGCGTGTCGGCGTTGCCGTAGACGGTGACGGTGCCGTCGTCGTGACGGACGAGAACCGTGTTGCCGAGCTCCTTCAGGCCGTTGCCTGCGTAAATGACGACGCCGTTTTCCGCGGCCTTGATCGGCGTGCCCTGCGGGACCGAGATATCGATGCCGTCATTGCGGTTGCCGTTGACGTTGGCGCCATAGGCGGCAATCACCTGGCCGCGGACCGGCCAGCGATACTTGCCGATGCCGGTCGATTCCGGCGCGTCGGAGCTGACGTCGGACTTCTTCTCGACATCGTCAACGGTCTGCGTGGCGACCGGCGCCTTGTAGGGCGCAGGCTGAACGGACGCGGTCTGTTGAGCGGGCGCCGGATCAGCCGGCTTCGAATCGACCTTCTCAGCCGGGATCGAGGCGGTCTTGACAGTGTCGGCACCGCCGTTCGGGAGCTTCAGGGCCTGTCCGACGCGCAGCGAATTCGCCGAAAGATTGTTGGCGGCCTTGAGATCGTCGATGTTGGTGCCGGTGGCCTTCGCGATCTTCGCCAGAGAATCGCCCTGCTTCACGACATAGCTGCCGGCCGGCGTCTTCGGGTCCTTGCCGGCGCCAACCGGAACCTTGCCGGTGGGATCGGCGCTCGCCACGGCCTTGTCCCGCGCGGAATTGGCGCCGGGGACGACAGCGACCTTCTGTTCCGGCGCCTTGGCCGGGTCGGGCATATTGCCGGGCTTGGAAAGATCGGTCGCTTGCGAGGCCGCCTTGGCGGCATTGCCGCCGTTGAAAGTCGGGATCAGAATTGCCTGGCCAGGCTTGGCGGCCGAGGCCATTTTCAGATTGTTGACGCGCAGGATTTCCTTTTCCGGAACGCCAAAGCGCCGCGATAACGTCGCAATGCTCTCACCCGGACGCAGCGTGACAGAAGGCGCGTTGGTCGCGGACCAGCCGGAAACCTTCGGCGTCGTGCCCGTCGTCAAAGAATCGGGCGTCGGCTTCGGGGCAGCCGGCGCTACGAGCCGCGGTTTTTCAGGCTGCGTTGAAGCCGGGAAAGGCTGGGCAAGCGCAACTTCCCTTTCCCGCTGGCGAGAGGGCGCGACAGCCGTCGGAGCAGCGAGTTCGGAACGCTGTATCGACACCGGCGAGGAAGCCATGCGTGCGCTCGACGTGCGCACCGGCTCGTAACCCTGGCGCGCCGGATAGGGCTGATTCAGCGTATTGTTGCCACCGTAACCCGACTGGGTGGCGACGGCGGAACCGCCGAGATCGGCGCGCGGCACCGGATCACCTTGCTGACCGCCGCGCGGAATGGAACTGGTGGTGATCTGATCCTGCCCTGAGGAGGAAAACAGGCCGCCGAACCGTGTCACATCGGAACTGCAGCCCGTTGCGGTACTCGCCAGCAGGCCCACAACCAGGAGATTACCGGCCGACTTACCGAACTTCGGCGAAAGACTGAAACGCATTGACTCGACCCACTGAGAACGCAACCATTTGTGAGTCTATTAAAACGCGTTAGTATTACCACGTGGTTAAGACGCTGGAATCAGTGCGATATTTTTGAGAAGTTGATAACCATAGCTTACGGGTGAAAAATCGCAGTGTCTGGAAGGTGATGCCGAAAACTGCGCGGGCTTTCGGACGCCGCCTCTACAGCAGCGAGGCAAGACGCGGAACGATCGGCAGATAGGGCGCTTCGAACAGTTCCTCGCGTTCGAAACGGCTGCCGGTTTTCGTCAGCCGCACCATGCGACACTCATTCTCCGAAATCATCAGCGGCGCAATCATCGAACCACCGGAAACGAGTTGGTCGGTATAAAAGCGCGGCATGGCATTGAATGCGGCGGTGACCAGGATACGGTCGAAAGTGCCCTCTCCCTGCATGCCGGCGCTGCCGTCGGCGTGGCGGATGACGACGTTGCGCAAACCAAGCGATTCCATGCGCCGCTGTGCGGCCGTCGTCAGCGTCTTGTAGCGGTCGATCGACAGAACACGCTCGGCCAGACGGCCCATGACAGCGGCGGTGAAGCCGCTGCCGGTGCCGACTTCCAGGACGCGCTGCCCCGGTTTGAGCTTCAGGTGATGCAGGATGCGGACGACAAAATCGATGCCTTCAAGGAAGGAGCCACATTCGATCGGTATCGTCCGGCTCGAATAGGCGTCGTCGGAAAATTGCGGCGGCACGAATAGCGAGCGCTGCGTCTGCTCGACCGCCGTCAGCAGATCGAGATCGGATATGCCTTCGGCGCGCAGTCTGAGGACAAGCGCCGCGAAGCCCTCCTTCTCCGCCAGTCTTGCCGTCAAACTTGTGCTCCGTATCCCAGGGCCCGCGCCACGCGGTCCGTCACGGAATAATCGGTCAGATCCAGTTTCAAAGGCGTTACCGAAATCTTATTATGCTTCAAGGCGTGAATATCGGTACCTTCGATGAAGGCACCGGCACGTTCGCCGAACTTCAGCCAGTAATAGGGAAAACCCCGGCCATCGGAGCGAGCCTCGACCTGCAGGTTGAAGGCAAGCTTGCCCTGCATGGTGACCTCGGCGCCATCGACCTCGTCGGGACGGCAGTTCGGGAAGTTGAGATTGAGGAACGTGCCCTCCGGCAGGTCGAGCACCATCAGCTTTTCCAGAAGAGCCGGCGCATGCGCTTCGCAGACCTCCCAAGGCACGATGCGCGCGCCGTTCTCGTAAAGGTAAGCTTGGCTCAGCGCAAAGGAGCGCACGCCCTGCATCGTGCCTTCGATGGCGCCCGCGATCGTGCCGGAATAGGTCACGTCGTCTGCTACGTTCGAACCCGAATTGACGCCGGAGAGAACGAGATCAGGCTTGATGTCCATCACCTGCCGGATGCCCATGATGACGCAATCCGTCGGCGTGCCGCGCAAGGCGAAATGCTTGTCGGAAATCTTGCGCAGCCGCAACGGCTCGGAAAGGCTCAGCGAATGGGCCAGGCCGCTCTGGTCGGTCTCGGGCGCCACGATCCAGACGTCGTCGGACAGTATGCGGGCGATCCGCTCCAGCGCAGCAAGGCCTTCGGCATGGATGCCATCGTCATTCGTGAGCAGGATGCGCATCGCCTCAGGCCGCCCGTTCGATCTTGGTCATTCCGCCCATATAGGGCAGCAAAACGCCCGGAATCGTGACGGAGCCGTCTTCGTTCAGATAATTTTCAAGGACGGCGATCAGGCAGCGGCCGACGGCAGTGCCGGATCCGTTCAGCGTGTGAACGAACTTGTTGCTCTTCTCGTCCTTGCCGCGGTAGCGCGCGTTCATGCGCCGGGCCTGGAAATCGCCGCAGACCGAGCAGGAGGAGATCTCGCGGAAAGTGTTCTGCCCCGGCAGCCAGACTTCGAGATCGTAGGTCTTGCGCGAGCCGAAGCCCATGTCGCCGGTGCAAAGCGTCACCGTGCGGAAATGCAGACCGAGGCGCTTCAGCACCTCCTCCGCACAGGCGGTCATCCTTTCATGCTCGGCAATGGAGCTCTCGGCATCGGTGATCGAAACGAGCTCGCATTTCCAGAACTGGTGCTGGCGCAGCATGCCGCGCGTGTCGCGGCCGGCCGAGCCCGCTTCCGAGCGGAAGGACGGGGTCAAGGCGGTGAAGCGCAGCGGCAGCTTTTCCTGGTCGAGGATTTCCTCGCGCACCAGATTGGTCAGCGTCACCTCAGCCGTCGGAATGAGGTAGCGACCGTCCGTCGTCTTGAACAGATCCTCTTCGAACTTCGGCAGGCTGCCGGTGCCGAACACCGCTTCGGCGCGCACCATCAGCGGCGAGCTGACTTCGGTATAGCCGTGCTCGCTGGTGTGAAGGTCGATCATGAACTGGCCGAGCGCCCGTTCAAGTCTCGCGAGCGGCCCGGTCAGAACCGTGAAGCGCGAACCGGAGAGCTTGGCAGCACGGTCGAAATCCATATAGCCGAGCGCCTCGCCGATTTCGAAATGCTCCTTCGGCGTGTGGTTCCAACGCGGCTTTTCGCCAACGATGCGGCTGACGACATTGTCGTGCTCGTCCTTGCCGACAGGAACGTCGTCGAAGGGCACGTTCGGGATGCGCGAGAGAGCGTCGTTGAGTTCGGCCGTCAGCTGACGGTCCTCTTCCTCGATCGCCGGCAGCAAGTTCTTCAGTTCGGCGACCTCGGCCTTCAGCTTCTCGGCAAGCTCGCCGTTCTTCTGGGCCATCGCTGCGCCGATCTCCTTGGATGCGGCGTTGCGGCGGGACAGCAGATCCTGCGTCTTTTGCACGGCGGAGCGGCGCTTTTCATCGAGGGCCACGAGACTTTGGGCCAGAGGCTCCGCGCCGCGCTTGGCAAGAGCGGCATCGAGCGCTTCGGGATTCTCACGGATCCATTTGATATCGAGCATCGTCGTTCCAGGTCGTTGCAACAGAAATGACCGGCCAAAGCCTGACCGGGCCTCGACCGGATGAGACGGCGTCATAAAAGGATTTCCGGATCGCCTCAGACGCTGTCGGTCTTGGCAACGTCCGCGGATCCGCTTTCCTTTTCGAGCGCCTGCCGGGCACGCTGGCGCTCCACGAGTCGCGCCGCATAGATGGAAATCTCGTAGAGAAGGATCGTTGGTAGCGCAAGACCGATCTGGGACATCGGATCCGGCGGCGTCAGCACGGCGGCGACGACGAAGGCGAGCACGATGGCGAACTTGCGCTTTTCGGCGAGCCATTGCGACGTCAGCAGACCGACGCGGGCAAGCAGAGTCGTGATGACGGGCAGTTGGAAGACGAGGCCGAAGGAGAAGACCAGCGTCATGATGAGGCTCAGATATTCCGAGACCTTCGGCATCAGCGAGATCGCCACCTCGTCATGACCCGGCGCCTGCTGCATCGACAGGAAGAACCACATGACCATCGGCGTAAAGAAGAAATAGACGAGCGCAGCCCCCATCAGGAACAGGACCGGCGACGCGATAAGGAACGGCAGGAAGGCCTGGCGCTCGTTCTTGTAGAGGCCGGGTGCCACGAACTTATAGACTTGGGCGGCAATGATGGGGAAAGCGACCACCAGGCCGCCGAACATCGCCACCTTGACCTGGGTAAAGAAGAACTCCTGGGGCGCCGTATAAATCAGCTGGGCCTTCTCGACGTCGAGATGCGCCCACTCCACAGCCGTCTTGTAGGGAATGACCAGGTAGTTGAAGAGATGCTTGGCAAAGAAGAAGCATGCGATGAAAGCCACGAAAAACGCGCCGATCGACCAGATCAGCCGTGTGCGCAGCTCCATCAGGTGCTCGATCAGCGGCTGCGGCTTGTCTTCGATATCACCGCTCATGCCTCGTCCTTCTTCTTCGTCTGCGTCGGCTTCTTCGACGTTGCAGGCTTCCTGACCGCCGCGGCCCGCTTCGGCTTTTCCACAGGTACGGCAACGACTTCGGCGGCATCGACCTTGTCGGCGGCCTTGACGCGTGGCTTGCGCACGGCCTTCGGCTTGCCGGCAACCGTATCGGCCCGGGCAGTCGCTGCTGCGACGGGCTCGGGCTGCGCAGGCGCCGGCACCAGGGGCGGCGTTTCCGGCAGGCTCATCGTCGGCGTCGGGGCCGAGACGGCAGCCGGCGGCACTTCGGTCTTATTTTCCGGAGCCACAGTCGTCTTCTGCAAGTCGGCCTTGATCTCGTTGCCCATCTGGCGAAGCGGGTTCATCGCCTCGCGCAGGCTATTAACCGGGTTGAGCTTCTGGGCGTCGCTGATCGTCTGGCGGACATCGTCAAGCTCGGCTTCGCGCAACGCTTCGTCGAATTGCGCCCGAAACTCACCCGCAACCTTGCGGGCGCGCTGCGTCATCTTGCCGAAAGCGCGCAGCATCGGCGGCAAATCCTTCGGACCGACAACGACGATCAGCACGACCGCGATGACCAAAAGCTCGGTCCAGCCAATATCGAACATGCAAGGCTCCTGGACGGGAAGCGCGGGGGCTGCGCTTTTTCCCGGACTTGATTACTTCGTTTCGTCGGCCTTGTGATCGACGGTCTTTGCCGTTTCCGGCGCGTCTTCGTCCGTCATGCCCTTCTTGAAGCTTTTGATGCCCTTGGCAACATCGCCCATCAGTTCCGGAATCTTGCCGCGACCGAACAACAACAGCACGATGACCAGAACGATCAGCCAGTGCCACATGCTAAGAGAACCCATCACTCTAACTCCCTGTTTCGATGTTCCCACGATGTAAGGATTTCTGACACCGTTTCCAACATTAAGCCCTTTGAACTGCGCTTAATGTCACGGTATCGCCCTTTATGACAAGCCACTGACCCATCGAAAAATCGTGAGCACCATTGTTTTCGTCTTGCATGGCAAAAGCAAGAGGAAGTCCTTCAATCTTCGGAGGTAGAACGGGGGGCGAGCAACCCGAGTTCTTCGAGATCCATCTGGGTGATCGGATCTTCGTCCTCGGTCAATTCGTCGTTCATCGACGGCGACGGAATATTGAAATTCGCCGGGATACGGCCCGACAACAGGCCCGCCCCCTTCAATTCTTCGAGACCGGGCAGATCGCGCAGTTCCTCGAGGCCGAAATGGTCGAGGAAATCGCGCGTCGTACCCAATGTCACCGGCCGGCCCGGTGTGCGCCGGCGGCCGCGAAACCGCACCCAGCCGGCTTCCATCAGCACGTCGAGCGTGCCGCGCGAGGTTTGAACGCCGCGGATATCCTCGATCTCGGCGCGCGTCACCGGCTGGTGATAGGCGATGATTGCCAGCACTTCCAGCGCGGCGCGCGAAAGCTTCTTCACCTCGTTGTCGTCACGGCGGATGACGAAGGAGAGATCGGCGGCGGTGCGGAAGGCCCAGGCGCCTTCGACCTGGACCAGATTGACGCCCCGTGGCGCATATTGCTCCTTCAGGCGCAGCATGATCGCGCGCACGTCGGCGCCCCTCGGCAGGCGCTCGGCCAGGAAAACTTCGGAAACGGGCTGCGAGGAGGCGAAGACCAGCGCCTCGGCGGTGCGCTCGGCCTCGATCTCGGCCCGCAAGTCGCGGCCTTCCCCCTCGTCGCTCCTGGGATCGATCAAGCCGGCCGCTCCTGTTCCACCACCTGCAGCGTAGCGTGCTTGGGACCGCGACGCATGAAAATCGGCTGAAAGGCGCCGTCCTGGCGGATTTCGAGCTTGCCCTCGCGCACCAGCTCTAGCGAGGCGGCAAAGGCGCTGGCGATCGCCGTGACGCGTTCCTCAGGCCCTGCGAGATAACGCAGCAGATAATGTTCCATCGCCGTCCAGTCGCCGACCTCGCCGATTATCTGGGTCAGCAGCTCGCGGGCATCGGTCAGCGACCAGACATTACGCCTCTCGATCGTCACCTGGGTGACGGCATGGCGCTGACGCAGCGCCGCATAGGCGGTCAGGAGATCGTAGAGGCTTGCCGCATAAGCGGATTGCTGCCGGTCGGGAATATGCTCGGGTGCACCGCGGGCGAAGATATCGCGGCCGAGGCGGTTGCGGTTGACGAGGCCATCCGCCGCCTGACGCATGGCCTCGAGACGCTTCAGGCGGAAAGCAAGGCTTGCCGCCATTTCTTCGCCCGAGGGACCGTCATCCTTGACCTGCTGGGGAATGAGCAGCCGCGATTTGAGATAGGCAAGCCAGGCCGCCATGACGAGATAGTCGGCGGCAAGCTCGATGCGGATGCGCCGGGCGCTTTCGACGAACTGCAGATATTGCTCGGCGAGCGCCAACACGGAAATTCGCGACAGGTCGACCTTCTGGTTGCGGGCGAGGTAGAGCAGCAGGTCGAGCGGGCCTTCGAATCCGGCGACGTCGATCACCAGCGCCGGCTCGTGGCTGGCGCGCTCGGCGCCGTTCTCCTGCCACAGCTTGTCCATCGGCGTTGCCGCCTGCGGACGTTCCGAGCCCTTGACCGTGCTGACCACCCTGCTCTCCTACGATCACACCGACACCAACATCGCCTCGAATTCCGCCCTCAATTCCGCCTCATCGGCACCATCCGGCGCGGCAAAGCCTGCTTCTACCGCTTTTGCGCGGGCAAGCGAAAGACCGGCGAGCGGCGGAACATTTGCCACGACCTCCCGCATCTCGTCCATATGGCCATTGCAATGCAGCACGATATCGCATCCGCCTGCAATGATATTCGCCGCCCGTTCGCCGATCGTGCCGGAAAGCGCATTCATAGAGCTATCGTCGGAAAGCAGCAGACCGTCAAAGCCGATATGCTGACGGATGACGCCGTCGATCACCTTGCGCGAGGTCGTCGCTGGATTGTCCGGATCGATCGATGTGAAGACGAGATGGCAGGTCATTGCCATCAGCTCGTCCTTCATCGCGATGAAGGGTGGGAAATCACGGGCCTCCAGCTCATCGCGCGAGACCGTGACGACAGGCAGCTCCAGATGTGAATCGGCAAAGCTGCGACCGTGGCCGGGCATATGTTTCATGACAGGCAGCAGGCCGCCGGCCTTCAGCCCCTCGCCAGCCACCCGTCCCATGGCGATGACGGTTTCGGGATCGCCGCCATAGGCGCGGTCGCCGATGACGTTGCTGCTGCCTTCGACCGGCACGTCGAGAACCGGCAGGCAATCGACATTGATGCCGAGCTTCGAAAGGTCGAAGGCATGCAGGCGCGACATCAGCCAAGCGGCGCGCAGCCCGAGCGCCGGATCGCGGCGATAGACATCGCCAAGCGCCTGGCCTGCGGGATAACGCGGCAGAACCGGCGGACGGATGCGCTGGACGCGACCGCCCTCCTGATCGATCAGCACCGGCGCATGCCAGCCGACGCTGTCGCGCAGTTCGGCGACGAGATCAGTGATCTGCGCTGCTTCGGAGATATTGCGCCCGAAGAGAATGAAGCCCCAGGGCCGTTCGTCCCGGTAAAAGGCTTTTTCTTCGGATGTGAGGGCAAGGCCGCTGCAGCCAAGGATCATCGCTTTTGATTCGGTCATGGACGAATCATAGACGGCGGCGGGCCAAATGCGAGTAACTGCGGGCGCGATGCACAAAAAAGAGCGGCGGGCCGATCCGGCTCGCCGCTCCCTATTTGATAACCCGATGTTACTTGGAAATCAGGCAGCTTCCGCCGGCTGCGCGATACTGTTCGCAAAGGGCTGCTGCCTCATCCTTCGAGCCGACCGGGATGCGGACACGGTAGAAAGTGCCCTTGCCGGCGATATCGGCCCTGCGGATCTCATGGGCGCGGCCAGCAAGCACGCCGGCGAATTTCTTCGACAGGTTTGCGTAAGATTTATTGGCCTCGTCTTCCGACGGCAGCGAAGCGATCTGGAGGCCGTAGCCGCCGGCGGAACCGGCTTGCTGCGGCTGGGCGGCGGCCGGCGTTGCCGAGGCGACCTGCGTCGGCTTCGGCTGCTGCGCGGGGGTGCGGACATTGCCCTTATCGGTAACCGTGCCAACGACGTTGACAGGCTGATCGGCCGGACGGGCGATCGGAACCGGGGCCGTATCGGCGATCGTTGCCGTCTTGACCGGCCGTACCGGCGCATCGACCGGTGCGGGATTTGCCGCCTGCTCATCGGCAGTTGCGGCAGGCGACGGCTGCGTCGGCGCGGTTTGAACTGGTGCTGCAGAACGCGCATCGACGGAAGCAATCTCGGCGCTTGCCGGGAAGCTCGCAGCCGTTCCGGCCACCGGCGGTGCGATCGGGGCCGATGGCGCAGACGGGGCGGACTGCGCCGTTACTGGCGGCTGGCCAGACGGCATCGGCTGAGCAGGCGCGGCCGGCTGGTCGACCGGCGCGGACTCCTCGCGGGCGACCAGCGTGCCGTCAGGCTTGACGATCATCGTGCGGACCTTGCGCGGCGAAACGGATGGCGTCTTGTCGGCGTCGCTGGCGGAAGCGTCGTCGGCGTTGGCGTGGTTCGGCAACAGACGCGGATCCTCCGTCTCACCAACCGCGGTCGGCGTGACCCGATCGTCAGCGCCGGCGTTCTCGTCATCCTCCGGCAATGCCTCCGGCGTCAAGGTGCGCTGGACAACATCGACCGGGGCCTCGTCCGAGGAGACGAGCGCCTTCTGCTTCGGCTCCTCGGCAGAACCCGCAACGCGGTCGTAGACGGCCTTATCCTGGTTCGGAACCGTCTTGCCACCGGGATTTTCCGGAACGACCTTGATGGGCTCCTTGTCGGCCGTGATCACACGCGGCTCGCCGGACGCGACAATGCCGAGCCCTTCGCCGTTCCAGACGGAGGAATAGACGCCATAACCGACGCCAGCGAAGACCACCAGCATGACGGCGCCGGCCAGCAGCCGGCGCATCGACCGAGCGCGGCTGAAATCAGCGGCCTGGCTTGCCGACTCGATGTGGACCTCGGAGGTTTCCCGGCGCTCGACCGGCTCGCGCACGCTGCGGCGGAAATCTTCCTCCAGCGCCCGTTCGAAATCGTCGAGACCGTCGGCAATGGTCGGCTTGACCGGCGTTGCCGCAGCGGCAGCCATATTACGGGCGGACGCCGCCGTTTCGCGCGGTTTGGCCGGCTCGAAAAAGCTCGCGATCTCTGCATCGAGATCGAAATCGAAATCCGCGGTTTTCGCGACCGGAGCGGGCTGCTCGACCGGCGGCAGCGTCGGCACATGCATATCGTCCACCGTCTCGGGACGATCCTCCGGATCGGAGATCATCGCCGGATCGAAGGGCAGATCTTCGGTCGATTCAGCGGCGGACGCCTCTCCGGCAGGTGCCCAGTTGAAAACCGGAGCCGGAGCTGGGACCGGCTGCTCGGAAACCAGGGCCGACGCGGGCTGCGCCGGGACAGCGGCCTGCGGGTACTCAGGCGTTGCCTGCTCCGGCGCGGCGGGCGCCGGCTGTGCCTTTGGCTGCGGCGCAGGCTCGGCTGCTTCGGAAAAATCGAGATCGGCAAGTTCCAGCTCGATACCGGCGAGGTCCAGTTCGAAATCGTGGCCCGCGAAGGGATCATCGGCTTCCGGCGCGGGCTGCGGCGCCGGTGAATAGGCCGTTGAGACAGGTTGGGACGCGACAGGTCTTGCGGCTTCGCCAGCATAGGCAGGCGCCATTTCGATCGGAGCTGAGAGGACCGGTAGGGGCGCGATCGCCTCGGGCTGAACCGGTGCGGCAGCGACCGGGTCGACTTCGACGGGAGCGGGCTCCGGCGAAGCCGGCGCCAGATTAGCGCGCTGCAATACCGGGCGGGGCACGGGATAGCGCGAGACGTCGGCCAGCAGGTCGTCGACATCGAAGGTGCCGGCGATATGCGGAACTTCCTGTCCGACCTCAGTCAGCGCGGCATCGGCCTGGATCTCGCCCTCGATGGCGGCCGCGAGATCGAAACCAGCATCGGAGCCGAACTCTTCCAGATCATCCTCGACTTCAACGAATTCCTCGGCTCCAGCAGTTTCTTGCGACGCAATTGCCTCATCGTGGCGATCGAGCTCAGCGGGAAAGCCGAACGACGGCGCCGCGGATTCGAACTCCTCCAGAGGTTCGACAGCGGCGGCGGGCGCCGGCTGCTCGATCACGGGCTCCGGCTCCGCCGAGGCAAGATCGGCAACGACTGCTTCAGCCACCGGTTCAGCGACTGGTTCAGCCGCAGGCGCAGCAACTGCTTCGGCGGCCGGCTCAACCGCTGCCACCGGCTCCTCACGTTTGGGGGCGTGGAAATTGGCGAGCGGCAACCTGATGCTGGCGGCCGACCATTGCGGGGTTTTGGCGGGCTGCGCCAGCGAAGAGATCGGCGCCGCACCGATCGACAGTTCGAGTTCCTCGATCAGGTCGCGGGCGCCGCCGAAAGCGGTATGGACCGACACCTCGGAAACAGGATCTGCGGACAGCTGCGGCTGACCGGCCGCCGGGTCGGCAGCGGCTACGTCCCAGTTTCTTGCCGGAGGTCGGGCAGCTTCTTCTGCGGCGACGGGACCAACGGAGACGGGCTCCGGAACATCCACGCTTACGGCAGCGGGAGAAGCATCGAGAACGGGCTCGACATAGTCTTCGGAAGTGATGCCATCGGAGATCGGCTCGGCCGGCCGATCGAGTTCGGCCAGCGGACGTGGTGAATCGTATCGATCGAATTCTCGCCCGAGCTCATCCTCCAGATCGAAGGCAGGTTCGCGCCGGGCGGCGTCGCTTACGGTATTCGCTGCAACACGCGGCTCGAAACCGACAATCCGGGCAAGTTCAGCCAACGGATCGTCGTCCGCAAACAGATCGTCTTTTCCGCGCGTATCATACGCAAATTGTTTCTCAGCCATGCCTATCCCACTCGCAAACGCCAACGCTCAAATGCCAGCGCATTGTGGGTAAATGGTGACGTTATCGCATTTCGTCAGGTGCGGCAGTGCCTGTAATAGCAAGTCCCGACTTTAAAACCGACGCGACGGCGTACACCAGCCCAAGTCTGGCAATACTTGATTCTCGGTTTTTATCATTAACAAATCGTAATTCCGGCTGATCTTTACCTTTATTCCAGTGCGCGTGGAACGCACTGGCGAGATCGTAGAGGTAAAATGCAATGCGATGCGGCTCCTGCGACTGGGCGGCCGCCTCGACGATACGCGGGAATTCGGCAAGCTTGGCGACGAGCTGCAATTCGGCCGGATCGCCAACGCCAGCAACGGCTTTCGCAAGATCCTCGGGCGAAGCATCGAGGCCGGGAAAAGCCTCTCTTGCCTGCCGGAAGACCGACATGCAGCGGGCATGCGCATACTGCACGTAAAAAACAGGATTATCCTTCGACTGCTCCGTCACCTTGGCGAAATCGAAGTCGAGCGGCTCGGAATTCTTGCGATAAAGCATCATGAACCGGACCGAATCACGGCCGACTTCCTCGACGACGTCCCGAAGCGTGACGAAATCGCCCGAACGTTTCGACATCTTCACCGGCTCGCCATTGCGATAGAGCTTGACGAGCTGGCAGAGCAGCACCGTCAGCTTCGCCTTGCCCTCCGAAACGGCGCGTGCAACCGCTTCCAGGCGCTTGACGTAGCCGCCATGGTCGGCGCCAAGCACATAGATCATCTCGTCGAAACCACGATCGAACTTGTTCTTGAAGTAGGCGACGTCGGCGGCGAAATAGGTGTAGGCGCCGTCCGACTTGATCAGCGGCCGGTCCATGTCGTCGCCCACCTCGGTCGAGCGGAACAGTGTCTGCTCGCGATCTTCCCAGTCTTCCGGAAGCTGGCCCTTCGGCGGCGGCAGCGTGCCCTTGTAGACGTAACCCTTGAAGGTCAGGTCGTTGATCGCCGTGCGGATCGCCGCCGCTCCATTGGCATGCAGGGTCCGCTCGGAAAAGAAGATGTCGTGATGGACGTTCAGCGCCGCCAGATCTTCGCGGATCATGACCATCATCGCGTCTATGGTGCGATCCTTGACGATCGGCATCCACTGCTCCTCCGGCATATTGTGCAACCGGACGCCGTAATCGGCGGCAAGCGACTGGCCGACGGGCACGAGATAGTCACCCGGATAGAGACCCGACGGGATTTCGCCGATCCGTTCACCCAGCGCTTCGCGATAACGCAGAAAGACCGACCGGGCGAGCACGTCGATCTGCGAGCCGGCGTCGTTGATATAATATTCCTTCTCGACGCCGTAACCGGCAAAGGCGAGCAGGTTGGCGAGCGCATCGCCGACCACGGCGCCGCGGCAATGCCCGACATGCATCGGGCCGGTCGGATTGGCCGAGACATATTCGACGTTGACCTTGCGACCTTGGCCTAGGGTCGAGCGGCCATAGTCGGTGCCGGCGCCGATCATCGAGGCGAGCAGCCGTTGCCAATAGCGGACGGCGAGACGGATGTTGATGAAACCCGGACCTGCGACCGAGACATCGGCGACGTCGGCATCCTCCTTGAGCTTGGCGATTACGACGTCCGCAAGGGCGCGAGGATTGGTGCCGAGCGGCTTTGCCAGCACCATCGCGGCATTGGTCGCAACATCGCCATGACTCGCATCGCGCGGCGGTTCGACTGTGATGCGGCCGAAATCGAGCTCAGATCGCTTTTCCCTGACCAGATCAATCTGTTCAAGGGCGGTTTTGATCCTGGCTTCGAAGTCGGTAAAAAGGTTCATCGCACTCTTCCATGCATAGGCTGTGCCAAAGGCGCAAATCGGCCTTCGGCGGGCGACCGCTGCCTATCGCAAATCCGGAGTGTGGTCAAACAATCGCCTGTGGGCACTGATCGCATAGGTGTCGGTCATGCCGGCGAGGTAGTCGCCGACATGGCGAGCCTTCGGCGCATCGGCGAGCCCGGCGATATGATCGACCCAGTAATGGCTCTGCATCTCCTTGGGACTGGCCATGTAGGCGGCAAAGAGATCCGTGACGATCTGGGCAGCACCGGCACGGATCCGCATGATATCGGGATTGCGGTAGATGCGCTTGAAGAGCATCGCCTTGATCTGCCTGTCGGTTTCGGCCATCTCTTCGGAAAAGGTGGCGATAACCCGGTCGGCGCCGCGGATGTCGGCTGCACTCTCAGGACGAAGAAGTGAAAGGCGCTCCTGCGCGACGCCGATAACGTCCTCGACCATGCGGGTGATCTGGCGGCGCATGATCTCGTGGGTGAAACGGCTCGGTTCCAGATGCGGATAGCGCCCCCTCACCTCGGCCATCAACTCGGCGAGAAAGGGAATTTCCTCCAGCATGTCGAAACTCAGATAGCCGGAGCGCAGGCCGTCGTCGATATCATGGGTGTTATAGGCGATGTCGTCGGCGATCGCCGCAACCTGGGCCTCGAGGCTGGCATAGGTGCCCAGTTCGAGATCGTGCAGTTCGCAATAATCGAGGATCGGCTGCGGAACCGGGCCGTGCGTGCCCACACCATCTGGCGTCAGCATTGGACCATTATGCTTGACGAGACCTTCGAGACTTTCCCATGTCAGATTGATGCCGTCGAATTCGGCATACCGCCGCTCGAGCTTGGTCACGATGCGCAGCGATTGGGCATTGTGGTCAAAGCCACCATAGGGCAGCAGTACCTCGTGCAGCGCGTCCTCGCCGGTATGGCCGAACGGCGTGTGGCCGAAATCGTGCACCAGCGCCACGCCCTCGGACAGATCCTCGTCGAGTTTCAGGGCGCGGGCAAGCGCACGGGCAATCTGCGCCACCTCGATCGTATGCGTCAGCCGGGTGCGGTAGTGATCGCCGTCCTGGGCGATGAAGACCTGGGTCTTGTGCTTCAGCCGGCGGAAGGCGGTGGTATGGACTATGCGGTCGCGGTCGCGTTGGAAATCGGAGCGAGTCGGGCTGCTGTCTTCCGGATAGAGACGCCCACGCGTCGTCCACGGGTCTGCCGCATAGACCGCCCTTTCGCTGCCGCCGAAACCCAAAGCTCGCCTGTCAATCGTCATTCTTCACCGTCATTCTGCCTGTTGCCGCATCTGCCCATTGACGCCGCTTTGCCCTCTTCATACCTATAGCCCGAGGAAACGGCAAAGAGGCGCTCTCCCGACCGCTTCGGCGCGTCATGGTCTTTTTGCGAAGATCATGCTAAGTTCCTTTGATATCAGGCATTTGAACATTTGAGTGCCGAAACCCATTCTCTCCGGATCTTGACCCCGGCAGGAGGAAAAATGACGGATACGAGTGTAACTCTTTCGGATGCCGCGGCAAAGCGTATCGCCGCCATCATCAGTGCGGAGGCCGGCAAGAGCGCGCTGCGCGTTTCCGTTGAAGGCGGCGGCTGTTCGGGCTTTTCCTACAAGTTTGACCTTGCCGACAGCGCTGGGGATGACGACATCGTCGTCGAAAAAAACGACGCGAAGGTGCTGATCGACAGCCTGTCGCTCGTCTATATGGCAGGTTCCGAGATCGACTTTGTCGACAATCTGCTTGGCCAATCCTTCCAGATCAAGAACCCGAACGCGGTGGCAAGTTGCGGCTGCGGCACCAGCTTCTCGATCTGAATATCCGAGCGCAGAACGTTGTCCCCAACGACGGTCGGAGGAATTGCTTCCGGCCGGTTTATTGGCTTGTCCAGCGGCGAAAGACCGCGATAAAAGGAGCGCACTAAAGCGCGTCGCGATCTTTCAGACTCGCTTGCCACGCTTTAGGTCTTTGATTTTCCGCATGTCGTGAATCGCAAAAACGGCCGCACACTTTTGCGCGACATGCCCTAGCGAACGGGACAGAGCATGAAGATCGCGACCTGGAACATCAACGGCGTCAAGGCGCGCATCGACAATCTCACACAATGGCTCAAGGATTCCGATCCCGATGTCGTCTGCCTGCAGGAGATCAAGACGATCGACGAAGGCTTCCCCCGGCTGGAGATCGAAGCGCTCGGCTATCATGTCGAGACGCACGGCCAGAAGGGATTCAACGGCGTCGCGATCCTCTCCAAGACTTCACCTTTTGAGGTCAACCGCGGCCTGCCCGGCGACCCGCTGGACGAACAGGCGCGTTTCCTAGAAGCGGTGTTCACGCTGCCCGACACGCGCATCCTGCGCGTCTGCTGCATCTATCTCCCGAACGGCAATCCCGTCGACACCGAGAAATACCCCTACAAGCTCGCCTGGATGGAGCGCCTGAGGAGCTTTGCGGCCGAACGGCTGGCCTATGAAGAGATGCTGGTGCTTGCCGGCGATTACAACGTCATTCCTGAACCGCACGACTGCTTCGATCCCAGGGTCTGGGAAAGCGATGCGCTGTTCCTGCCGCAGACGCGGCAGGCATTCCGCAGACTTGAAAATCTCGGCTTGACCGATGCGGTGCGCGCGACGACGGATGCGACGCGGCTCTATTCCTTCTGGGACTATCAGGCGGGTGCATGGCCGAAGAACAACGGCATCCGCATCGACCATCTGCTGCTGTCACCCGAAGCAGCCGACCGGATGACGTCGGCAACTATCGAAAAACATGTGCGGGCGTGGGAAAAGCCGTCCGACCACGTACCGGTGATCGCCTATTTCGATTTCGCGGCCTGAGATCCGAGCACTTGGCAGAGCGTCATTTCAGAGACGCGGTGGAGGATGCGCGGGCTGAATGCCGCGTGGCGCTGAGTGGTAGGTTTCAGTCAGAACCGCTCGAAATGGCGTGCGACAGCGAAACAGCCGTGCGACGGTCGGCCTCGTTGGCAACCGAGAAGGCCTGCTCCTGCAGCGCTTCCATCCAGCCGCAATCCTTCGGCTTGCAGCGGTCGAGGGCGGCGGTCATCAGCGCGAGACCGCGGGCCGTCTGGCCTTCGTCGAAAAGGATGTTTCCGAAAACCGCCATGGCGCCGGGATGGCCACTCTTACGGGCCTGGTTCAACCACTTTTTCGCCTGCTGCGGGCTGGCACTACCGCCCTCGCCGGCCAGCATCATCTGCGCCAGCTGGAACTGTGCCTCGGGAACGCCGAAGGTGGAGGCCACCTGGAAATAGAGCTGGCGCGCCTGAGTGAGATCGATCTTCACCGGGCTGCCGGCAATACCGTGCTTGTAGTAGTTGGCGAGCGAGAGAAGCGCGTTGACGAAGAAACCCGTGTCTTCCGAGCCGGGTTCGACACCCTGCTGGGCAATCTCACTATAGATCTTGAAGGCTTCGAAATCGTCCTGGGTGACGCCGTCGCCGTCGGCATACATGTTGGCGAGCGCCCAGCGCGAACCGGTATGGCCCTTTTCGGCGGCGTATTTGTAGGCCTCGACCGCCTCCTCCTTCTGACCGTTTTTGTAGGCCTTGAAGCCGAACTTGAAGAGGTCGAAAGGGCCGGATTCCTTGCTGACGTCGCTCTTGATGTCGAAAGCGAGAACCGGACCGGACAGCGCCATGGCCACCCACATGCCCATCAGCATGATTTTGAACAATTTGAACTCGGACGTTACCATTTCAACCGATTTCTTTCGCTCATCGCCCGCAGCCGGCGCTGACGCCGGGCATACCACCGATGTATTCCTTCGAGGCGAGCGATCCCGCGGCGAGCTCCATGGCCCCTTTGCCCGCGTCGCTTCCAGCCCATTGGCCTCTTTCGAGAGGCCGAATTTTCAGCATCTCATTCAGGACCACCCGGCTCGCGGCATGGCCCGACTGTAATCTTCCTGGCACCCCGTCGGCGGGCGCGGCATCCGCCTTCCCGCCTTTATCGCATTCGTAAATAGCAAATGTGACCAAACCGGTATCGACATCTGCCGCTAAGCCCGCCTGACTATGCGAACGGACAGATAACGACGGCAATGAATGGATCGACGGCATGATCGTGAGGTCGAATTTACGGTCGCAATAGCCTTGCCCGGAAAGAGAAACGGCCGCAATCACGCGGCTGTCACCACTTGCGCCGTACGATCTGGTGTTACCGGAAAAAAATCGACCCATGCTACTGATTACACGCACCGTAAGTCTGCCATCACCTCGCCCGCAATACCGCTGCGCTCTCTTTGTGGCGGGAAATGGACAAATTCGCCCCATCGCCACCATACGCCATTCATCGTAAAAAACTGTTGCTGAATCGTCACAAAACGAGACCAGCAAATGACATGATTAACGGGCCGCGCACAAAGAAAAGCCCGGCAGTGCCGGGCTCTCAATTCTTCAAATCAGGAATTTAGAACTTGATCTTTATGCTTGTCGACAGTGCAGCGACCAGATCGTCATCGAAGGAGTAGGAAACATCATCTCCGTATGTGACGCCATTCCGGGTCACAGCACCAGACGAACCGCTCGTCAACACGCCCACGGCACCGGCAAAGCGCCATTCGATATGTTCGGTCGGTGTGTAGGCTGCACCGAGCCCCAGCGTCCAGCTGTCTGTCTGCGCGCCATACCCCTGGCTGGTGCCGCGGTCCCATGTCAGGCTGACTGCACCGGCCCATTGTTCATTGAATTTGTGGCCGACACCGCCGGAGATCGTCCAACCATCACGATAAAGGAGGTCGAGCGAGGTTAGACCACCCGCGGGGCAAGGCAAGCCGTTGGTCGGGCAGAATGCTACCGACTGCAGGACGCTCCAATTCGTCCATTTAACCGATCCGAATGCAAGCCAATCCGGAGCGATACCGCTTTGCAGCTTCAGCTCCAGCGAATCCGGAGCTTCGGCGGAACCGGAAACTGGTGTGACCAGGCCCCCATATAGCGGCACAACCGGAACTTGACGGAGATCAACAGTCCCGGACAGGTCATCGTACTTGACGCGACTGTTATAGACGAGGCTCGCGCGCATCGCATATTCCGGAATCTCGTAAGCAAGACCGGCGCGCCAGCCCCAACCGCTATCGTCGATATCCAGACGACCGACGCCAGTTCCAGTCCCGAGCAGAAGCGGAAGCGTTGAAACCAGACGTTCCTTGAAGCCTTCGACTTCCTGATAAAAAGCGCCGCCAATGAAGCGAAGCTGCCCAGGACCGACATCAAAACGATAGGAGCAGGTGCCGCCATAGTTCCGTGTTTTGATCTCTGTCTCAATGTTATCGTTGGCGCCGGCCCAATTCATGCCGGGGTCGGTGTGTGCGCCGAAGGGCTCCGAATAGTCAACGAGGCAGTCGACCGCATCGCCAAAACCAGCCTTAAAACCAATATAGGGGATGGTGTAATTTGAGGTATCGTCAGCCGTGTCTGGACGGCTGTTCAGATTGCCGCCCCCTGTCAGTATCGACGTATTCGTGTCTCGGACATCCTTCAGCTTGCGCTGCGGCGTGACGTAAGTCACGCCCGACTGAAATGAGAAAGGCGACGTATCGAACAGCTGATCGATGTTATAGCCGCCGCGCTCCAGGCCGCCGGCAAAGGACGGCGAGGCAAGCGACGAAAGAAGAACGAGCGACGTTACGCCCTTGGAAAACATACGCGATGCCATTGTGTCTCCCCCACTCCAGCAATTGATGTACGCCACTTTAGTAAGCGTTCGCTCGACATGGCAACGCGCCCCACGGCGGCGCTCCCAGGCATTGCAGTGGCTAACTTACGTAAAGAAATTGACGGACACGTCAAAAAATCTGGTTAATAAAATTCTATTCTAGAGCCATCGATTTTGAGACGGTCTTTTGGGTTTTCATTCCAAACAGTGCAGAAGCTGTATCAATCCGACAACAGTGACAGTTTTCACCAAAGGGATACCCCTAAAGCCAAAATCCACAGGCTCAGCGCCTCAAATCAGCCCCGCTCAAGACCGAATCAGGCGTTCCCCAAACGACGAAAGACGCGCCCCGAAGCAGGCGCGTCTTTGAAATAACTTACCAAAATCGACAATGAAACTTATCCGGCTTCGCTGACCCTGGAAAGCGCGGTATTCAAGCTGGCGATCTGCCCCTTCAACTCATCGAGACGCTCGCGCTCGGCCTCGACCACCTCGGGATTGGCGTTGGCGACGAACTTCTCGTTGGAAAGCTTGCCATTGATGCGGGCGATTTCTCCATCCATCTTGGCAATCGCCTTTTCCAGGCGGGCCCTTTCGGCAGCAAGGTCGATCAGATTGCCGAGCGGCAGGCAGACGGTGGCTTCGGCGACGACAATCTGGGCCGCGCCCTTCGGCGCATCGTCGGATAGTGATATCGCTTCCACGCGGGCAAGCCGCTTGATGGCGGCGTCGTGGCGGAACAGCCTTTCGCGCGTGAGATTGTTGGCCTTGACGACGACCAGCGGGGCGGTCGCCGACGGCGGCACGTTCATTTCGGCGCGCACGGAGCGGATGCCGGAGACGAGGTCGATCAGCCAATTGATCTCGTCGGCAGCCGCGTCATCCGCATAGGACGGCGCCGGCCATTCGGCATGGCAGACCAGCGTGTCGCGTTCCTTGCCTTCGCCTGCGGTATGCGCCCAAAGCTCTTCGGTCATGAAGGGCATGAAGGGGTGCAAAAGCTTGTAGATCTCTTCGAGAATATAGGCGCTGCAGGCCTGGGCTTCGGCCTTGGCGCCCTCGTCATCGCCATTGAAGACCGGCTTCAGAAGCTCGAGATACCAGTCGCAGACTTCGTTCCAGACGAAACGGTAGAGCGCGCCGGCCGCATCGTTGAAGCGGAAGGCTTCAAGCGCTTCCGTAACGTCACGTTCCGTACGGGCAAGCTCCGTAAGGATCCAGCGGTTGATGGTAAGCTCGGCCGCCTCCGGCACGAAATGCGGATCGCTCTTGGCGCCGTTCATCTCGGCAAAACGCGTGGCGTTCCAGAGCTTGGTGCCGAAATTACGGTAGCCGGCGATGCGGGCCGGATCAAGCTTCACATCGCGGCCCTGTGCGGCCATGATCGCCAGGGTGAAGCGCAGTGCGTCGGCACCGTATTCGTCGATCAGTTCCAGGGGGTCGATGACGTTGCCCTTCGACTTCGACATCTTCTGCCCGTTCTTATCGCGCACCAGTGCGTGAATATAGATCGTATGAAAAGGTTCGACGGGATCGCCATTCTCGTCCTTCATGAAATGCAGGCCCATCTGCATCATGCGAACGACCCAGAACGGGATGATATCGAAACCGGTGACGAGGACATTCGTCGGGTAGTAACGCGCAAGTTCCGGCGTCTCGTCGGGCCAGCCGAGTGTCGAGAAAGGCCAGAGCGCAGAAGAGAACCAGGTGTCGAGCACGTCCTCGTCCCGCGTCAGGATTTCGCCAGGCTTGAAGTTTTCGAGCAGGTCCTCGACATAGGCCTTCATCGGCCCTTCATGCGAGAGGTAATGCTGGATCGCCGCCTGCAGCGCCTCCTCCTCGGTCTTTTCGACGAAGACTTGGCCGTCAGGACCGTACCAAGCGGGAATCTGATGGCCCCACCAGAGCTGGCGAGAGATACACCACGGTTCGATGTTCTCCAGCCAATTGAAATAAGTGTTTTCCCAGTTCCTGGGAATAAACCTGGTTCTTCCCTCGCGAACGGACTCCAGGGCAGGCTGCCCCAATGTCTTGTTGTCGACAAACCATTGTTCCGTCAGCCGCGGCTCGATCGGCACGCCGCCGCGGTCGCCATGCGGGACCATATGCTTGTGCGGTTCGATCTTGTCGACAAGGCCGGCCTCTTCGAAGATCTCGACGATCACCTTGCGCGCATGGAACCGGTCCTGCCCTTCCAGACGGTCCCAGGCGCCATGCAGTGCCGCGGGATTGTCGAGACCTTCAAGGAAATCCTCATTATCCTTGATGGCAATGGTGCCATCGATATTCATGACGTTGATCGCACGCAGCTTCGCGCGCTTGCCGACTTCGAAGTCGTTGAAATCATGGGCCGGCGTAATCTTCACCGCGCCTGTGCCGGCTGTCGGATCAGCATAGGAATCGGCGACGATCGGTATCCTGCGGCCGACGATCGGCAGGATGACATGCTTGCCGATGATCGGCTTGTAACGCTCGTCTTCGGGGTTCACGGCAACGCCGGTATCGCCGAGCATCGTCTCCGGCCGCGTCGTGGCGACGACGATATAGTCCCGCGTCTCGAACGCAGTCGGCTTGCCTTCCTCGTCGAAGGCGATCGGATATTGATAGGTGACACCCGGCTCGAGCGGATAGCGCAGATGCCAGAGATGGCCCTTCACCTCGTGTTGCTCGACCTCCATGTCGGAAATCGCCGTCAGGAGTTTTGGGTCCCAATTGACAAGGCGCTTGTCCTTGTAAATCAGGCCTTCCTTATAGAGCGTAACGAAAACCTCGAGAACGGCCTGCGACAGGCCTTCGTCCATGGTGAAGCGCTCGCGTGACCAGTCGCAGGAGGCGCCGAGGCGCTTCAGCTGGTTGAAGATCAGGCCGCCCGATTCTGCCTTCCATTCCCAAATCTTGTCGATGAAGGCCTCGCGGCCCATCTCGCGGCGGCCCGGCAGCTGCTGCTCCATCAGCTTGCGTTCGACGACCATCTGGGTGGCGATGCCGGCGTGATCCATGCCCGGCTGCCAGAGCACGTCCTTGCCGCGCATGCGCTCGAAGCGCACCATGATGTCCTGCAGCGTATTGTTGAGCGCATGCCCCATATGGAGCGAGCCGGTGACATTCGGCGGCGGGATCACGATGGTGAAGGTCTCGGCCCCCGGTTTGGCGTTCGCGCCGGCGCGGAAGGCATCCGCCTCATCCCATTTCGCGGCGATTTTCGGTTCGACGGCAGCGGAATCATAGGTCTTGTCGAGCATTTTCTGACCAATTTCGAGGTTCGAGGATGGGCGTTTGTAAATAGGATGGCCACGACCAAGTCAATAAAAAAGCCGCCCCGGAGACCGGAGCGGCTTTTCCAGGAAAAATCAATCCGATCAGCGGCGCGGGCCGCGCGCCACGCGCTCGATTTCCTCGCGCACCAGCCGTTCGACCAAAGTTGGCAGATTGTCATCAAGCCATTCACGCAGCATCGGGCGCAGCATGTCCTCGGCAATCTCGTCCAGCGAGCGGCGCTCGGCGCCGTCGATCGCCGCGGCAAGCTCCTCGAAGGAGCGGCTGATCTGCAGACCGGCGTCTTCCGAAAGCAGTGACGGCTGGGTCTCGTCGACAACGCTCGGGAGGAAACGCTCGGTCGACGAAGTAGCGGACTCCAAAGCCGGTGGCGCAGTTTCGGCGGCAGCAGCGGCTTGCTCGGCGACGGCGACACGCGGTGTTTCGGCAAGCGTCGGTTCTGGCGGCTGTTGGACGGGAACAGAGGAAACGAGTGCTGCGGCAGCGGCAAAAGCGGGCCGTGTCGGCTGCGGCTGCGGACTTGCAGCGCGCGGGGGCTCCGGCATCACGGCCGGCTGCGGCTCCGGCTGGCGGAAGCCGCTCGGAATTTCGCGCAAGGCTTGACCGGCCTGCACGGCGCTGCGCTCGGAGGCGGCGCGCACGCGGGCTGCGACATCGGCAAGCGACAGCGCGCGGGCCGGGGCTTCGGTCTCAGGGGCGGTGCCGGCCGAATTGGCGGCGACGAAACGTGGATCGGACGAGCGCATGGCCGGTTCGGGAAACTCCACGCCGGCATAGGTGTCATCCACCGTCAGATGGATTTCGGAGCCGTTTTCGTCGTCGTCGGCGCCGTAAACCGGCGGCACGGAAGCTGAAATCGCCTTGCCGGCGCCGGGTTCATTGCTTTCGATGATCTGGCGGATGGAGGCCAGAATTTCTTCCATGGACGGTTCACGCGCTACACTTGGCTGAGCCATATCTATCCCCGTTATCCCAACACAACGATCGGACGGTGTGGAGCGTTCATCCGAATCACCACGACCTTAGAATACCCCAGACGCGAAAAAAATCATCGAGAATCAAATGAATGCAGCCATGCACAGTTTTGTTACCGAATGCTTGCCGCCGATATTCGGAGATGGCAGCGTCAGAATAAACGATGTTTGTGAAGGCTTTTCCGCAGCACTGACAAAAACGGGCGCCAATGGCGCCCGTCGCTCGAATTCAACAGGGAGAACGGCGTCAGAAAACGAATTCGCGCGCCTTGGCGAAACCCGGCAGCGGCTTGACCGAAGCGTTGAAGAAGACGTTCTCCGAAATGGCGCCGCGCTCGGCGACGAAGACCTTGGCACGAGCGGCATTGCCATAGCCTTCGACGGTGACCAGACGCCCGCCATCGCGAAGCTGACCGAGAAGAGCGGCCGGAACCTCCTCGACCGCGCCGTTGACGAAGATCAGATCATAGGGCGCGCCGGCGGCGTAGCCCTTTTCGAGGGGGCCGGTCACAACCTCGACCTTGCCGTAGCCGGCAAGCTTTGCCTTCGCTTCGGTAGCCAGTGCCTCGTCGCATTCGAGGGCAATGACCGAGCCGGCGATGATCGACAACAGCGCCGATGTATATCCCGTGCCGCACCCGACCTCGAGCACGAAATCGTCTTTGCCGATGGCGGCCAGCTGCAGCAGCTTGGCGAGCGGCGAGGCCTCCATCAGGAAACGGGCCGGCTTGCCCGGTGCGGCGGCTGATATTTCGACGTCAGTGTCGATATAGGCGAGCAGCTTTGACTTCTCCGGCACGAAAGCCTCGCGCGGCACCGTCAGAAATGCCGTCAGCACGGAATGCGAGGTAACATCCGTGGTGCGGATTTGGGTGTCGACCATCTTTGCGCGCGCTGCTTCGAAATCCATCATGTCCTCTCGCTCTTGAAAAGCGGTTCCTGTCCCTCGTCTCTTAATCCCCGCCACGGATGCTTTCAAGGCTTGGCAGCGGTCGGCGAAAAGAATCCGCCAGGCGCCTCTTTCACGCCACAGGCGCAACGCCTGCGTGGAATGCCCAACCGCGTCATGTTATGATTTATAGAAGTAGGAGGAGCAGGCCATGTCTGCGATTTTCGAATATTTGACCCTGTTCGATTTCTTCATCCTCGCAGCGCTCATCGGTATCTTCTGCTGCGGGCTGCTGGACGGTGAAACGACCTGAGGAGGCCGAGCGCCGAAGCGCGCTGCCGCGTAGCTGGCATTGAGCCTGCGACAATCTAAGGCGGGCGACGCAAGACGTGTACGCTTGCCTGTAAAATAGCGTGCGGCCGAGCCGCCACCTCGAAAATCAGCGAGGTTTCGCAACTCTTTAGCAGACATGAGGAGAAATTGGAGGCCTCGCCCGGAATTGAACCGGGGTACAAGGATTTGCAGTCCTCTGCGTCACCACTCCGCCACGAGGCCTCACCTGTGACCGACATCGAAAAATATCGTGTGGTGGCCGCGATTTAGACCAGCTCTAGAATGAGCGCAAGACCTTTCATTCTGAATGTGATCCTTTTTTCATTCGGAATAGGCGTTTGCGGAAATCCTCCGGGACCGGCTACACCCTCTGATGATGATAGCCGGTTAACTAAATACCAATAAAAGTCCGGCCCTCCGGCATCCCCCCAAATAGTTAGGATTGTAATGCGAACCGATTTGGTTGATCCCCATTTTCTGGGGAGAAATCATGAACGACGCGACATTCGGCGAGACCGCAAAAGACATGTTCTTTTCACTGCTTGCGACGCTCAGGCGAAGCTCGATGGCCTATGTGAACGGAGGCAAGGAAGACGAGTGGGGCTATGCCCTCGTTACCGAACCCGTCACCGACATCAACACGAAGATGCCGATCACCGGCCACGTGATGCGCAAGGTCGTCGACGGCCAGTTTGTTCACCGCCAGATGACTGAGGACGAGTGCGAAGATTTCGACGCCGGCCGATCCTGGTGAATTGCCTGCCACTCGGGACACGAAGAACCGGCGGTATTTGAACAACTCCCAACTTGACTTAGAGCGCCTGCCCGCCATCTTATCGCCGTGGGAGGGATAGGAGCTGCGATGGAATGGGCTGCCCTAAAAGAAAGGCAGGGACGTGCGGCATATGATGCCGAGACCCGGGATCTCCACGTAAAGTTCGCTGGTTCCGCGCCGGTGAGACATGCGAACATTCCGCCACATGTCTATCAGAACCTTCTGGAGACGAACGATCCACACTTCTATTACCGATACTATATCGCGCCATCGCGCGTCCCACCGGCCCGTCGACAATCGGGCTCAATGGCAGTCCACGGGCTGAAGCTCGTTCTGCTTCTTGCCGCCTGCAGTCTCTTGATGGCAACCGAGCTTGATCCGGGCCATGGCGGGATTTTCGAGGAAAGCGAATTGAGATCGAATTAGAATCGCATTCACCCGGATGCATCCAGATCGAACTCGACAACCGGGCTTGCGTCATCAGCCAGCGATGATACCGACGCTCTCAAGCGAGGTCCTGTTCTGGGAACGAAAGCGGCGATCGTCCCGACCGCGATCGTTGTTGCCGTCGCGCTCGTTACGGCCGTTAAAATTGCGATAGTTGCGCGGCCCATTATAGCCGCCTTGGCCTTGATCGATGACGCAGCCTTCGGGGCGGCGGCAGATACCGCTCGCGTCAAAACCGCGGCTGTCCACGGCCTGCGCCTCGGCTGATGTGGCTGAGACGATCGCCGCCACCCAGAAGACTACAACAAAAAATGGCTTCATATCCTCACCCGGACCATCATGGCACGTTTCAGCGCCATAAAGCACCAATGCAGAAAACGATCGAAGTTCCGCAGGACGTCTCCGGCGACCGCCGCTACCCGGCCGGCTTTCGCCGCCTGTGCCACCAAACTGCCAGCCGGCGCCGAAGCCGACGGGCGATGGAAAGATCATGCGAGAGCACCAGGAGGCCGAGCGGCAGCATCCAGAAACCGAGGACCGGCAGGAAGCCCAGCAATCCACAGAAAACGAGGGCCGTGCCGATTGCCATCCGCCCGATGCGTGAGCGTGGCATGCCGATGCTGAAAGAGCCGAGCACAAGCCTGTGGTTTACGTGGTCGATACCGAAGCGCCCTGCCCGCCCTCTGCGCTTCTCGTTGCCCGTTGTCTCTTGGCGATCATTCCTATTTGTCATTTCCCAGAGATGGGCGCAGACTGTCCAAATACAAGTTCATTTCATTTTTTTGAAAAAACCGCTTGGCAAATCGGGCAAGCATTTGTATTAGCCCACTCACACCGCGCCAAGCAGTGATCCCTGGTAGCTCAGCGGTAGAGCATTCGACTGTTAATCGACAGGTCGCCGGTTCGAATCCGGCCCGGGGAGCCATTTTAGAGAATAAGTGTCTGTTTTTGTTGAGAAATCCAAAAACAGGCACTTGTTTCTCCACTCCCCTCTCCACTTTGGCGATCGGTCCATACCGCCCCGACCCTTCTTTTTTGCGACAGTTCTGTGGCTACTGATGTAGCTTCCTCTCCTGTCCGACGCCTTGATCTCCTCGTATCGCAGTTGATCAGATCCAGACAGGTAACGGCGCAGGTCACCCCACTCAAACAAAAGAGCCGCCGGCTGGTGAGACCGACGGCGCGCTTGTGGGGTCCAAGGCTGGTGTCCCTGGTGCTACCGACTAAAAATCAAAATACACGGTCATACCCGACCGACGACGATAGGGGTAATCGTCGCGATAGCCGTAATAGTCGCGGGAGCCGTAATACCGCGGACGATAGCACGAGCCATAATACCGGCAGTCGCGGTACACGTACCGATGTTTCTTCCAGTGGCCATACGCATGTCCATTACCATGGTGACGGTGTTTGACCTGCTCGACGTCGGGAGAATGCACATGTACGGCATTCGGCACGACGATAGGCGTGGCGTTTAGCGGCAGGGCGAAAGATGCAGACAAGACAATGGCTGCAAGTGTGGAAAAAAGCATCTTCATCGGCGCATCCTTTCAAGCTGCGATTCTGGATTAACAAGCATTAACCTTCGATGAACGACTGCCCGCCCACAGAAAACACCAGCCGACGCGCCTCTGGTGTGGTCGCGGTTGGCGCTCGAGCCGGCCATTGGCGTTCATGCTGTGCGCCGGGGACAGAACAGGCGCCCATGGGCAGTCAGCCGGCGGCAACCGGCTAGCGACGCGGCGCGCACGCCGCCGCTGCCTTGCTGCCGGCACGTCGGATAAAAATGTGAAAATGGCACGCCCATCAAGTTGGGCGTGCCGAGTTAACGATCCGTGCTCCGATAAAGCCACTTACCAGGCCTGGCGATTATACCAATCGTCAATGTCTCGCCGGGTTCGGTCTTTCTCGTAGCCGTAGCGCTCCTGAATCTTGCCTTCGAGCTGATCGCGCTTGCCGTTGATGACGTCAAGATCGTCGTCCGTCAGCTTGCCCCACTGCTCCTTGACCTTGCCCTTCATCTGCTTCCAGTTACCTTCGACGCGGTTCCAATCCATGGCTTATTCCTCCTATCGTTAGGAAAGAGGAACGGAGACGAGCGATAAGGGTTCCGCTTCGGCATGCCGCCAACCATTGCAGAACCAAAATTCTTCATGTGGGCAGCGAGTGACAGAATTGGCCCTCGCTCATGCCGGCGGAGGGCTCGATAGGGGATTCAGTATGCCCGCATCAGATTTGAAGCGGCGCAGGCCCTAATAGCTGCACGAACGCCCGTCGCCAGGTCGGAAGCCGTCGGCGCAGGCCGGGTTCATCGAATCGCCCGGCTGATACCCCGATGCTGAGCCATATGAATTTGGCGGTGTCGAGCACGCCGAGGCAATGGCCGCCAGAATAATTGCCGCAGCTGTTAAAGTTGCGCGAAATCTGTTCATGGATACTTCTTCTCCCATTTCCGCTGCGCTCGATGAGCGAGAGCCCCTCCCTCGGGAATAACGGGAGCATTTCCCGAGTTCATCTCCCCCGACGTCACTCTGTGTCTAAAGATATAGGCGCTCCCTTCGACGGACATAAGTTCCAGCCGCGAAAATCTTGCCGACCTTTATAAATTCTGCGCGCGGGATGAGCGGATATCGCCGGCTATGCCTGCGGCATTACCAGCAAGCACCCGCCGCATGCGCCCCGGAAGCGACACTGATTTCCGGGGCAAATTGATGAAGCCGCTCGAGCCTTCACTGGCATGCATTTGCCGCATCGGGTTGTGTCGAGCTATTGCCGGAGGTGGGAGCCGGGTTGCCGGTGCCGCCGGCCTGCTGGCGCTGACAGTCGTTTGGATCGCCGCCGGATCCGTTCGCACCAGTCGCACCGGCGCCCATCGTCGTATTTGCCCCGGCATCGCTGGAGTTGGTGTTGCCGGAACCACTGGCGTCCGAACCAGACATGGTGCCGCTGCCGGAACCTGAAGCTCCGCTGCCGCTGCCCGATCCCGAGCCTCCACCTGATTGCGCCATCGCCGACGATGCCAGACCGATCGTAATTGCTGCTACTGCCATCATTCTCAGAAGCATTGGATATCCTCCTCGCTGCTTCATTGCCGATAGGCAGCAAACAAAAGCCTCTGGAGATTGTTTCAGTTCGAAAACGTACAGGAACGTCGCTGCGTCGCGCACCGCCTCGGTCGATGACCGAACGATCCGCGGAAACGCCTTCATTCTTGACTCGGAGCTCGATGGGAACATAATAGGAACATCGGTGAGGCGGCAGATGAAAATCGGATTGGAAGCTCTGAAGGAGATCGAGGTCGTGCGTCCGCAGGCAGCCGAGAAATTGGCAGAAGAAACGTTGAGAGGAGAAGTCGACGCAGTTGTCGCTTTTCACCAAGGGGACGTCCGTGCCGCCATTACGACGCTGCTGCTGGATTGCCATCATCTCAGACTTCAGCTTGCCCTGAGAGATAAGGACCTGAGCCGCGGCATGGCATGTGAACGGACTACGAGTTTTGAAAGGCGATGAGACATCGTCGCGGTATCGGCCTCGCGCCCCCTGATCGCCACGCCGTCGAAATCGAAGAGGCAACATTGGCGACGTTACCGGAGTGGTTTGTCATTTACGGCCATTGCCGCATATGTCGCCGCCAGATGTTTATCGACCGGCGGGATGTTGCCCGGCGCTGCGGCCAGAACCTGACTCTCGCCGGTCTGGCCAAACGCCTTCAATGCCAAGGATGCGGCAACCGCTCCGGCAATCTGCTGCTCCTTCAAATGCTGCCGCGCGATTGAAAGGAAACCAGCGCGCTTCAAACCGACCGCTTCCACCGGCGGGAACAAACGCCGTGGTTAAAAGTTGTGTGGCATCAACCACGTAACGTCGCCTTGGACAGGAGGTCTCTCATGGGTCGCGGTATTCTACTTTGGCTGCTTGGCGTTCCACTGCCTATCATCATTCTTCTGGCTCTGTTTATGCGATAGGAACGGATCATGTCGGTTTCAGTGACAGGTTCCGGAGAGGTTGCCACTCCGGTCGAATCCTCCAAATCCGCCATGACATGGGGACCCATTTTCGGTGGCGCAGCCGCCGCCATCGGAGTGACCCTCATCCTCCTGCTTCTGGGATCCGGGCTTGGGCTGACGATGGTGTCGCCCTGGTCGGGGCAAAGCAGTTCGCTCGGCACGCTCGGCATCACAGCTGCGATCTGGCTCGTCGTCGTGCAATGGCTCTCCTCCGCACTCGGAGGCTATGTAACCGGCCGCCTGCGCACAAAATGGGCGGCCGTCCACACCGATGAGGTTTTCTTCCGCGACACCGCGCATGGTTTCCTAAGCTGGGCTTTGGCGACCATCTTTGTCGCCGGATTCCTCGCATCGTCGCTGACATCGCTCGCCGGTGCCGGAGCACAGGCGGTGGGATCGGCCGCGCAAGCCGTTGGCTCGACTGCTGCGGTCGCCGGTACGGCTGCAGCAACCTCGTCAACCTCGCCGCTGGATCTTTCCACCGCCTATTTTACCGACGCGTTGCTACGCCCTGATCAGGCGCGCGCGGCAGCGACATCCAACGATGCTGCGGCAACATCGGAAGTCTCCCGCATCCTCCTCAATGGCGCTGCCGAAGGGCAAGTTCCAGATGAGGACAAGGCCTATCTCGCCACTATCGTCTCTGCGCGAACCGGTCTTTCCGAAGCCGATGCGCGCACCCGCGTGGATGCGGTGCTGAAGCGTATCGACGACGCCAAGGCCGCCACCCAGAAGGCTGCCGACGAGGCACGAAAAGCCGCCTCGACCACGGCATTGCTTGGATCCTTGTCGCTTCTGGTCGGCGCTTTCATAGCCGCTGCGGCTGCGGCTCTGGGAGGATCGCAACGCGACGCAGAGGAAGATCTCGTCGTCACTTCCCGGCTCTGATGGATGCACCCATGGGGCGCAAGCTGAATGCTGCGCCCCCTCAGATGGCCCGGCTTTCCGGAGGTTGGATTATCCGCGACCATCCAGGCAATTGTCGCGCAAAAACCAGGCCGGGTTTTGCGGTAACGACATGCAACGCGCTTTGGTTGATGGACACGGCTCCGATCTGCTCCATCTTCCTTTATACGGGCTGTGGAGAGCCGTATGCGCTGGCGCTTTCGAGAGATTTCCGACCTCGCCGTATCATGGGCAGGGCATCATGTGCTTCCTGCCGCGCTGGTCGCGTTCACAGCCACATGGACCGCGGTGGGTTTGAGCTTTTCCTTCCCCCGACAGTGGTTCTTGCTGACCAACATGGTGGGGACACTCATTACATTCTTCATTTTGCTGCTGGTGCAGCACTCCCAAAATCGGGACATGAAGGCGCTGCATACCAAGCTTGACGAACTGATTCGATCGAGTGAGGCAGGAAACCATTGGATTGCGGCGGAGAAGAAAGATGTCGACGCCATTGAAGGCATGCGGCAGCAGCATCGAGACCAGATTTCGGCGAGGCGAACCTGAAGTGCGAAGCAGTTAGTCAGACGTTGCCTCTGCGCCAGATTTCTCCTCCGCCTTCTCCTCCATGCTTTCAGCTTTTTCTGAAAGCGTCTTGCTCATTTCCCTGAGCTCGCCCTCGTCCAGCTTTTCGATGCCGACGAACTTGTTGGCGGCCTGGCTGGTCAAAATGAGCTCGTCGAGCTTGGCCTGCAGAGCCTTTCCGTCACGGTTCTGGCTGTTCTGCAACACAAACACCATCAGAAAGGTGATGATGGTGGTCGTCGTGTTGATCACAAGCTGCCACGTTTCGGAATAATCGAAATACGGCCCGGACACTGCCCAGACGAGGACGAGCGTCAGTGCCGCGACAAAGGTGAACGGCCTTCCCGACAGCTCGGCGACGGCGGTTGCGAAGGAAGAGAAGAAGTTGGATTTGTTCGACATTCAAGAAGGCTCCCGCAGCGTCAATGCTGTCAATCGACAACATCAACTCCAGATCCGGGCGGAAGTTCCTCATGCCGTCGAGCGAGGTCCAGACGGCAGACAGCGCACCAATGCAAGAGATTGCAGGTCAGATGCGTAGGGTTAAACCTGATGGGTGCGACGCGCAATAACGTTATAACTACAGCTGGAACTGCTGCCCACTTCCAGCTGCCACGCATCAGCGTTTCCGCGATTTGGCAACAGCCTGCTTCTGGTGGGTGAGGACCAGTTCGATCTGGACATCTTGCTGAAACTCCATCACCCGCTGGCGGACTTCGCTCTCCGGCATTCCCGCGGCCAGAAGCTGATCGGCAAGTCTGCGGCACTCGGCCTTCCAAAATTCGATCGCGTCCGCACCATGCCGGCGGCCGAGTTCCCGAGCGCAACGCTCGACGTTGGCGGTTCCGGTTGCGGAGGGAAAGGCAATAACCTTGCCTTCGTGAGAGGCGGCGGGGCGGCGGGTCGTTTCAGTGGCCATCGAATACAGGTTTCCTTTGATCCTATATGTTGTCTACGGGACGATGGTTAATGCTTTCTATTCGTTCGCCTCTTTCAATGGCCAGACTCTGCGTCCTGCCGTCAGATCATCGCATCTTCGGCCTTGACGCCGCCACGCCGATGCGCCGACAGTCCCCATCATGATCGAACCTTGAGGCAGCAGAGACCACCGATGACGATAACCACCCCCCGTGATTTCCTGAAAAGCCTGTTCGACGCGGCGGTTCTCGCCGCCGATCCGCTGACCAGCATCAAATCGCACCTGCCGGAGAAACCGAAAGGAAGAACCGTCGTGATTGGCGCCGGCAAGGGCGCGGCGCAGATGGCGCGGGCGCTCGAAAGCGCATGGGACGGACCGATCGAGGGGTTGGTGGTCACGCGATACGGCTATGGCTGCGAAACACGCTTCATCGAGATCATCGAGGCAGCCCACCCGGTGCCCGACGCTGCGGGATTCGCTGCCGCGAGGCGGTTGATGGAAACGGTGAACCGGTTGACGGAAGACGATCTGGTGATCGCGCTGATCTGCGGCGGCGGCTCGGCGCTGCTGCCCGCCCCGCCGGAGGGGTTGACGCTCGAAGACGAGATTGCGCTCAACGAAATGCTGCTTGCTTCGGGCGCGCCGATTTCGGCGATGAATGTGGTGCGCAAACATCTCTCCACCATCAAGGGCGGCAGACTGGCGGCGGCGACGAAAGCGAGACTCGTCAGCCTGATTGTTTCCGACATTCCTGGCGACAACCCGGCCCATGTCGCCTCCGGGCCGACGGTGCCCGACGGTTCAACACGGCACGAAGCGCTGGAGATTATCAGGCAATATGGATTGCAGTTGCCGCAGGCCGCGCTCGACCATCTGAACTCGCCGAAGGCAGATGCACCGCGGCCGGACGATCCGGTATTCCTGCGGCACCAGCATCACATCATCGCCTCTGCCGGTGTTTCGCTGGCGGCGGCGGCCGCCAAGGCGGAATCGCAAGGGATCACGCCGGCAATCCTCTCGGATGCCATCGAAGGCGAATCGCGTGACGTGGCGCTGGTGCATGCGGCCATCGCCCGCGAGGTTCTCGGGCGGAACAGGCCATTCTCGAAGCCGGTCGTCCTCCTGTCCGGCGGCGAGACGACGGTGACGCTGAGAGCCAAGGGCGGCAAGGGCGGGCGCAATGGCGAATTCACCCTTGCCATGGCGCTTGCGATCGATGGGCAAGACGGTATTGATGTGCTCGCTGCCGACACGGACGGGATTGACGGCTCGGAAGACAATGCCGGCGCCTTTGCCGATGGCGGCACGGTGAAGCGTCTGCGAGCCGCCGGGCTCGATCCGCGCCGGCTGCTCGACGGCAATGACAGCTACACGGCGTTCCAGGCGATCGACGATCTCTTCGAGACCGGTCCGACCGGAACCAACGTCAACGATTTCCGAGCGATCCTCATCCATTAGAGCCCATGAACGATTAACCGGCGATCAGGTCTTGATCCGCCCCTGCCCGACCAGCCAGCCGACTGATTCCCGCACCGCCTGCAGAGATGTATATCTCGGGGTATAGCCCAACAGGCGCCGGGCTTTGGCAATCGAGCAGTTCGGACTGCGGGCGATGTGCTCCCATGTCGCCTCCGCGTCCTCGGCCGTCTGGCCTTTCGCCCAAACGTCGAAGGGCGCGAAGGTGAGCTTCGGGTCGCGCCCGAACCATCGCGAGATGGATTCGGCGTAACCGCGAAGCGTCACGGCCTGCTCCGATACCGCATGGAAACTTTCGCCGATCGATGCGTTCCGATTGGCGATCGCATCCATGAACATCGCCGCCACGTCATCGGCATGGACGTGATGAACGGTCTCCAGGCCGAAATTGGGCAGCGCCAGATCCTCTCCGCGGGCCAGGGTCGAAAAGACCTGCAGATTAAAATTGCCGGCCGGATTGAGCGGCGCCCATCCGGGGCCGACAATGTGGCCGGGATGAATGACGGTCGCCGGAAAACCCCGAAGTCTTGCCTGCTGCAGCAGATAGGTCTCGATCGCCGCCTTCTGGATGCCATAGTCACCGAACGGAGACTTCGGCGCTTCCTCCCGTGTCGGCACGGCCACCGGATATCCATGTGTCCAGATCGTGCCGGTATGCAGGAAGTGGCCGACATGCCCTGACAGCGCCGTCACCAGCTGCTCGGCGCTTTCCAGCGTGAAGCAGATCATATCGATGACGATATCGGCTTTCGCTTCCCGCACGGCCGGACCGAAATCACCCTTCCGCTCCATCTCTACCCGGTCCATCTGTCGCTGATCGACAGAGGCCCAGGCGCGGTTTGCCGTATAAGGCTTTGCCGCGCCGCGGCTGATGGTGACGACGTCGTGACCCGCCTCCACTAGACGGGGAATGAGATAGGTTCCGACGTGGCCCGTTGCCCCAATGACCAAAACACGCATTGTCTTCCTCCCGATGGCATGATCCGCTGCGACTATGCTGCTCCGTCCGGCGATCCCGCAAGCAGACTTTTCGCCGCGAATGGGGCAGGCCTGCTATTGGTTCCTGAAAACGAGGCAGGTGCCGCCATGCTTGCGGATCTGGCTGCAGACGTCGTTGGCCTCCATACGTGTCTGCCGGGCGATACGGGCGGCGTAACGCGGGCGGAACCCGAAGCTGCGATCGCGCTGGCGCAAGATCAACGGCTGCTCCGCATTCAATGGCGCCGGCAGATCCTGCACGGCATCGCGAAACATGCGCCGCGCCACCGCCATATCTGCATTCGCCGCCAGCTGGATGCCCCAGGGTGCCCAAATGCCCTCCTGACGCCAAGGCGTGTCCTTCAATATCCGGCTTTCGGCGAGCGCCACGCAGCCTTCGAGGAAGGGCTTGTTCCTGTCCAGCGGGACGGCCGCGTCTTCAGGCGGATTGTCCTTCCACTCCTCGACCGTATGCGCGGTGATCGCCATCACGTAGTTACGCGTCTCGTAGGGTAACCTGCCTGATGTAAGGTAAGTCGCAAGACCATTTTCGCCGGCGTTATAGGCGGCGGCGGCAAGGCCGAGATTGCCGAAACGGTTACGCAACTCGTCGAGATATTGCGCCGATTTCCTCAAGGCTTCCAGCGCCTGATAGCTGTCCTCGAGGCCGCGAAGTTTCGCCGTTCCAGGCATGAACTGCGCAATGCCCTGCGCGCCCTTGAAGCTGACCGCGTCGGGGCGAAACGTGCTTTCGCGCCAGATGAGCCGAGCGAAATAAGCTGGCGGCAACCGACTGGCCTCGGCGAAATGCTCGATCGCATTGCAGAGGTCACGATTGAAACTGTCTTTGCGGATGCAGAGCCTCTCGCCCGATCCCGAGGCCGAGGGTCCCGAATAGAGACAGGCCGGCTCGGCAGCACTCTCTTCCGGCTGAGCTTTCGGCGTGTCGACGGCGGAAAACAGAAAGGAGAGCGAGAGCAAGGCCTTCGCCGATCTCCTCAAAATGCCGGACTGACGCTTTCGCCCTATCATCGGATCTCAGCAGGTTAACTTCCATCGCGACGCTCATGTTAGATAACATCGATCAAGGCGCGAAGCTTCCCCATTTCGCAATGCGGGCATGAAAAAGCCGCCGGGCAATGGCCGCGGCGGCTCCGGGAACGGATTTGAAAGCCGTTTCAGGCCGATGGCTGCTTCGTCTTCCTGAGATAGGGCAGAACCGCATCGAAGGAGCCGAAACGCGCGATCGCGTCGTCGTTGGAAACGGCGGCGGTGATGATGACATCTTCGCCCTGATTCCAGTTCGCCGGCGTCGCCACCTGGTGCTTGGCCGTCAGCTGGATGGAGTCGATGGCGCGCAGGATCTCGTTGAAATTGCGGCCCGTCGTCATCGGATAGGTCAGGATCAGCTTGATCTTCTTATCCGGGCCGATGACGAAGACCGAACGCACCGTCGCGTTGTCGGCAGGCGTGCGGCCTTCGGAGCTGTCGCCGGCGCCAGCCGGCAGCATGTCATAGAGTTTGGCGACCTTCAGGTCCTTATCGCCGATCAGGGGATAATCGACGTCGAAGCCGGTTGCGGTCTTGATATCACCTTTCCACTTGGCATGGCTTTCTACCGGATCGACGGAGATGCCGATGATCTTGACGCCGCGCTTGGAAAACTCGTCAGCGAGGCCGGCCATGGCGCCGAGCTCCGTCGTGCAGACAGGCGTGAAATTCTTCGGGTGCGAGAACAGCACGGCCCAGCCGTTGCCGATCCAATCATGGAAGCTGATCGGTCCCTGTGTCGTGTCGGCGGTGAAATCGGGGGCGATGTCGTTGATACGTAAGCTCATGGTCGGCCCTCCAAAGCCGTTGTCGGGTTTCGTTATCTCAAATGGCGGTCACTGACGCTGGCTGCCGGAGGTTTCGTCGACCGCAATTTACGGATCGCAGCAGCTGCGGACAGAAAACCGTCCCATCCCAAGATCTTCGTCGCATTTCCTTAAGCCATATACCACGAGAACCGAAGGCATTCTCTTCCGATTTGCGGCCGGCGCCCGGTATTATTTTTCCGGCCCTGTCGCGAGAACAAGACCGATCGTCTTTCTATCGGTCGCTGGAGAACCGAAGCCGTAGCAGCGCCGGATCGGCGAGGTCTGCAGTCCGGACCTGCCCGTCAGATCGGCCGCTGGCGGCCGTAAAGCAGGAGCATGCTGATGATGACAGCGCCATAAATGAGTTGGCGGCCTGCTTCCTCGATCTGCATTACAGAAAGGATCGACTGCAGCAGCGTAATCAGGATGACGCCGGCAACTGTCCCGAGATAGGACCCTTTGCCGCCGAGCACGTGAGTGCCGCCGAGGACGACGGCGGCAATCGAGGGCAGCAGATAGGCGTCGCCCATGGATTGCGACGCCTTCGACGCGTAACCCGCCAGCAACACGCCCCCGAGCGCGCTGAGCCCCCCTGACATGACGAAGGCAAGAAGCGTAATGCGGCGTGTGTCGATGCCGGACAGATAGGCGGCGCGCTCACGGTTTCCGATGGCATAAAGCGATCGGCCGAAGGTCGTGCGCGTCAGCAGGAAGACCGCAAGCAGGCCGATCAGGAACCAGACGAGAACGCCATTCGGTAGCCCGGGAACGGTATATCCGGCCGCGAGAAATCGCATGGCCGGCGAGGCCGAATCCTGGGGAGAGAAGCCGCCGGTGTAAACGACCATCAGCCCTTGCGCGACAGCGTTGGTGGCCAAAGTGATGATCATCGAGGGAATTCGGAGGTAAGCGACCGCCACGCCATTGACGAGGCCGATCGCGCATCCGCAGAAAATGCCGAAGGGGATTGCCAGGATCGAACCCGTCGTTCCGTAAGCCGTCGCGGCGCAGGCCATCATCGCGCCTGTGGTCACGACCCACGGGACAGAAAGGTCGATTTGGCCGAGCAGGATAACCGCCATCATGCCGGTGGCGATGACACCGAGGAAGGAGGCCACCTTCAACTGCTGCAGAAGATAATCGGGCGACAGGAAATTCCGCGAATAAATTGAGCCAGCGAGCAGCAGCAGGATGATGCATCCGAAAGCGGTGGCGACCGCCGGATCGACGCCGCGCAGCCGTGCAGGCATTCGAAGCTGCCGTAAAGTAGTTTCCTCGCTCATTGAAACCACTCCAGCCGATTGCGGACCCTCGAAAGGCCGACGCAGCCGATACTGATCGCCAGCATCAACACGACGCCCTGGAAAAGGGGCTGCCAAAGCGGATCGAAATCGAAGACGAACAGCAGGTCGCCGATCGTGCGGAATGCCAAGGCTCCGAAGACGGCGCCGACGGCACTTCCCTTGCCGCCAGCGAGGGAAACGCCGCCGAGCACCACCGCCGCAATCGAATAGAGTGTGTAGGCGTTGCCGCTCGCCAGGGCCGCTTCGCCGGTATAGGAGAAGAAGGTGAGATAGAGCCCGCCGATCGCCGAAAGGAGCCCGGCCAAGGCATAGGCGGCAAGTTTTGCCCGCTTGACCGGCATCGCCGACATGAAGGCGGCATTCTCGGCCGACCCGACGGCATAGGCTGCCCTGCCTATCGTCGAGCGGCTGAACGGTATCCAGATGACGATGATGACTGCGAGAAGGACGGTGAGGCTTGCCGGAACGATCCCGAAAAGCTTCGAGGTGAACGCATCGGCCAGATCCTCGTTGACCGAGCCTCCGGGAGTCGGCCGCAGCAATAGCGCCAAGCCGTAGAAAATCGCGCTGGTCGCAATCGTCGTGACAATCGGCTGCAGCCGGCCGAAGATAATAATGAGCCCGTTCAGCATGCCGCAGCCGAGTCCGGCAAACAGCACCACGACGACGCCCGCCGCCGTCTCCAGCGGCGTTCCGACGACCAGCCAGGAGGCAATGCAATTGCAGAGGACCAAAACCATGCCGGCCGAAAGGTCAATGCCGGCGGTGATGACGACCAGGCACTGGGCCATCGCTACAAAGGCAAGCAGCGTCGCCTTATTCGATGCCGTCTGCACGACATTGGGGGTGAAACCCGCCGGGTGGTTCGAAACGTAGAGGGCGAACATGGCGATGAAGAGCAGTGCGGCAAACAACGTCCCCTTCTGTTGCGCATACCAAAACCGTCGTTCGCCGAAAGCCAGTCTTGTCATGGCGCTGTCCTTTGTTGTGCGTGGTCGCCGCCGATATTGAGCGCGGCGCCGATCAACTCATGTTCGTTGATATCGGCGCCTTCAAGCTCGCGGACAATGCTTCCATCATACATGACGAGTACCCGGTCGCAGCATCCGATCAGTTCGTCATAGTCGGTGGAGTAGAAGATGATGGCCGCTCCGGCATCCGCAAGCTTGCGCAGCAGCAGATAGATTTCCTGCTTGGTGCCGACGTCTATGCCGCGCGTCGGATCGTTGAGCAGGATGATGCGCGGCCGGTTCATCAGCCATTTGGCGATGACCACCTTCTGCTGGTTGCCGCCTGAGAGGCCTGCAACGGGCATGTCGATCGTCGCAGCCTTGATTGCCAGAAGCTTGAACAGTTCGTCGATTTCGCGACGCTCTGCCGTCCGATCAATGACGCCATTACGCGAAACGCGGTCGAGGGCTGCAATCGAGAGGTTCTCGCGCACGGTCATTGGCAGCATCAACCCTTCGGTCTTCCTGTCCTCGGGGATCAACGCCATGGATATGCCGCCAGACTTGGCATGACGGGGACTCTTCAGTCTGACCGGCATGCCGTCGATCGCGATCTCCCCTTTCAGGTCACGCAGCACGCCGAAGAAGGCCAGCAGCAAATCGCGCTGCCCCTGGCCGTCCAGCCCGCCGAGGCCGACGATCTCGCCGGGCCTGATGTCGAAAGTGATGCCGGAGAGCCGATCGCCCCAGGAAAGATCGCGGCAGGAAAGGATCGGTTTTTTCTCCGGTCGATGCGCGGGCTTCGGCGGGAAGACATTGGTGTATTCACGGCCGATCATCAGTTCGACTACCTGCTGATCGCTCTTGGTGCCCGCCGGGTAGGATTCGATGCTGCGGCCGTTGCGGAACACCGTGCAGTCATCGGCCAGCTGGGCGATTTCGTGCATGCGGTGAGAGATGTAGATAAGCGCCATCCCTTCGGCGCGCAGGCGCTTCAGTACGGCGAAGACCTTTTCGACATCCGCCTGCGTCAGCGCCGACGTAGCCTCATCGAGGATCATCAGTCGCGGCTCGCGGGCAAGTGCCTTGGCAATCTCCACCATTTGCCGTCGAGACAAGGGTAGCTCTTTGACCAATACTGAAGGATGGATATCGGACGCGCCGGCGCGAGCCAGCGCTTCCTCGGCTATCTTGCGCTGCTTGTGCCGGTCTATCATGCCGAACCTCTGTGGCGGATGGCTGATGACGATGTTATCGGCGACAGAGAGATCGGGAATGAGCGAAAGCTCTTGGAAAACGCACACGATGCCCGCGGCGTTGGCGGCCGCCGGCGAGGCAAAGGTGACCTCCTTGCCATCAAGCAGCATGTGTCCTTCGTCCGGCGCCACGACGCCCGCCATGATCTTGATCAGTGTGGACTTGCCGGCGCCGTTCTCGCCAAGGACGGCATGAATCGCCCCTGGCCGAATGGCGATATGGGCATCCTTAAGCGCGACGGCTCCGCCATAACGCTTCGATATGCCTTCCATGCGGAAAATCGGTTCGGACAAAGTCATGCGTCCAGCCTCCGTTCGCTCTGTCGTGGCCAGATTGCGGGTGCGAACACCCGCAATCATATCCGAGGAAGGCTGCTATTGGTTCTCTTTGGTCTGCCCCATGATTTCCTGGGCGGTAAAATTGATGCCGCAGGTCGGGAAGGAATTGCCGACGAAGAAGTTGTCGGATTGAGTTGGATAATAATCCTGACCATCCTTGAAATCCGGGTCAGAAACCAGCGCTGTCGGCAGCTTGATCGCCTGTGGCACGACCTGGCCCTCAAGTGCCGCGATCGCGGTCTTGATGGCGACGGCGACCTGGGCCGGTCCCGTGCCGGCGGACGAACATTTCAAGCCGTCGGCGGCATGGGCGGCGCAGAATTTGCGGAAACCGTTTTCCGTCTCACCGCCGAAAGGAACAAAGGGATGTTTGGCATCGATCATCGCCTGCACGACGCCGGTATCACCGCCCTGGGCAGTGATACCGTCGAACGGGCCGTTGGTGGCGATGGCATCGGCCGCCGCCTTCTGAGCAACGCCGTCATCCCATTTTCCGACCACTTCGGTCACGGTGAATTTCTTGCCGGAGGCGTCCAGGGTCTCATGGATGCCATTGTGACGATCCGTGTCCACCGAAGTGCCGGCGACGCCGCGCACTTCCAGCACCTTGCCGCCATTCGGCAGATGCTTGATCAGCCAGTCTGCCCAGATGACGCCGAGCCCCTTCTGATCGACGTTGACGTTGATCGCGTCCTTGGTGTCAAGAATGTTGTCGAAGGCAACGAGGATCACACCGGCCTGTTTGGCGCGCTTGATCACCGGGCCGAAGGCGGTGGGATTTTGAGCGTTCACCACGATGGCGTCATAACCGGCATCGATGAAGTTGTTGATCGCGGAGATCTGTGCCGGCACGTCCTCGCCGGTCGAAACAACCTTGAATTCCTTGAGCTTGGCCGCGACATCCGGTTGAGCGGCATAGGCCTTGGCCGTCTGCACCATCTGGATACGCCAAGTATTGGCGATATAGCCGTTCGCCAGCGCGATACGATAGGGGCCGTCCTTCTTCGGATACTGCAGGAACTGTGTGTCCGCTGCCCAGGGCACCATGCATCCGGGGTCGGCGGCGGGACCGGATACGACCTTTGGCTCCGCGCTGGCCGCGCCACAGAGCAAGGCAAATGCGGACGCAGAAAACGCGGCAATACGGGCGAGTTTTGCTTTCTTCACCTTACGCATGAATGTTTTCCTCCTCCGGCGAACTGAGCCGCCTCTTCTATGCTTCTAAATGTGCATATTTGGCCCGGAAATATTCCATCCCTATTTTTCCGGTACATTTCAAATTAACATAGCTGACAGCGCTGTCAAATCGCATTTGTTAGCGCTATCAACTATAGTTGTGGCAATGTTGTTTGCCATGAGAGAATATGAAATCTGATTTTTCAAACGAGCGGCGGAACTCCATGCGGCGGATAACCCTTGATGACGTTGCCAATCTCGCGGGTGTCAGCCCGATTACTGTTTCGAGAGTATTACGCAAGCCTCATGCGGTCTCGCCAGCCCTGCGGCTGCGCGTCGACGCCGCCATCAAGGAACTCGGCTATGTCCCCAATATAGCCGCAAGCCGCCTCGCCTCCGCGCGCACGCATGCGATCGGCGTCATTGTTCCGACCCTCTACAACGTCATCTTCGCGGAATATCTGTTTGCGCTTCACGACGTCCTGGTCGCCGCGGGCTTCCAGGTAATCGTCGTCAATAGCCGCTATTCCGAGATCGAGGAGGAAAACGCCATCAAGGCGCTTCTCGGCCAGGGGGTAGAGGCGATCATCATCACTGGTACTCATCACACGCCACTATCGCGGCAGCTTCTGGCACAAGCGCATCTTCCCGTGGTCGAGACCTTCGAGCTTTCGGCGGATCCGATCGATCTCAATATCGGCATGTCGCAGGAACAAGCCGGGCAGACCGCCACGCAACATCTGATCGAACGCGGCCTACGCCGGATCGCGTTCCTCACCGGCAATCTCGATCACCGTGCTCAGTCGCGCTTCGACGGCTACCGAGCGGCGATGCAGCAGGCCGATTTGCCGAATATGCAGATCATCGCCGAGAAGCCGCGCTACAGCTCCGTCGCGCTCGGCTCCAATCTCTTCGCCATCACGTGTGCCGGCGGCGAGGTTCCGGAGGCGATCTTCTGCACGGATGACAATCTGGCGCTCGGCGCCATGCAGGAGTGCCGCAAACGCGGCATTCGGGTGCCGGACGACATAGCGATCATGGGATTTCATGATCTCGAATTTGCCGCCTGCGCCGCACCGTCCCTCTCTTCGGTCCTGACCCGCCGCTTCGAAACCGGAAAACTGGCCGCTGAAAAGGTGCTGACCGCGCTCACCTCCTCCGTCGCATCCAAAGGGCAGCAGATTGATCTTGGCTACGCCTTAATTCCGCGCGAAAGCACCGCAACATGATTATAATTTGTGCAGCGTTTTCTTGCGCACATTTTTCGGGCGTACATCTTGCAAAAATTGCTGCAGCGCGTCATAAATTGTACCAATGACGCATCGCGATCTGACAATTCTGGTGATCGACGAAAATGCCATACGCGCCTCCATCATCGAGGAAGGACTGCGCGAGGCAGGGCATGCGCGCGTCACCGTGGTGCATGAGGTCAACGGCATCGCGCGAACGATCGAAACGCTGATGCCTGACGTGATCATCATCGATATCGAAAATCCCAACCGCGATATGATGGAACATCTGTTCCAGCTGACGCGCACGGTCAGCCGCCCGATCGCCATGTTTGTCGATCGCTCCGATACGGCGTCGATCGAGGCCGCCGTCGACGCCGGCGTCTCGGCCTATATCGTCGACGGATTGAAGAAGGAGCGAGTCAAGCCGATCCTCGACATGGCCGTCAGCCGCTTCAATGCCTTCAGCCGGCTGCGGCGCGAACTCGCCGATGCCCGCTCGGCGCTTGAAGAACGCAAGCTCATCGAGCGCGCCAAGGGCATACTCATGAAAATGCGCGGCCTCTCCGAGGAAGAGGCCTTCGCCCTGCTGCGCCAGACGGCAATGAACGAAAAGAAGAAGATGTCGGAGATCGCTCAGAGCGTCGTCACCGCCGCGGGGCTTTTGATGTAATGGCCGATATTGCGAGTTTCCGGAGGACACCGGAGTGGATATGATGACGAAGACCGCCAATTCCGGCGGGCTGCCCTTGCCCGCACGTGTGAACAACGAAGGCGCGAAGGTGCTGCGGGCGGGGTTCATTCCGCTTGTCGACGCATCAGTGCTGATTGCGGCGACAGAATTCGGTTTTGCACGGAAAGAAGGCCTGACCCTCGATCTCGTCAAGGACGTTTCCTGGGCGAATGTTCGCGACCGCCTGGCGTTTCGCCAGTTCGACATCGCCCATATGCTTTCGCCGATGCCGGTCGCTTCGATGCTCGGCCTCGGTTCCAACCCGTCGCCGACGATCACGCCTTTTTCGTTGGGGCGCGGCGGCAATGCCATCACCCTGTCGGCCCGGCTCTTCGAGAGGATGCGCGAGGACGCCCGCTTGCCGGAAACGGCAGGCGCGCTCGCCAATGCCTGCGCCTTGGCAAAGACATTGGCGATAATGAAGGCACGCGAAGAGCCGCTGCCGACCTTCGGCGTTACCTATCCCTTCTCTTCCCATAATTACGAATTCCGTTACTGGCTGGCGGCGGGCGGCATCGATCCCGACAAGGACGTCAAGCTCGTCGTCGTGCCGCCGCCGATGACGTCCGACGCGCTGGCGGCCGGTGCGATCGACGGGTTCTGTGTAGGCGCCCCGTGGAATATGGTTGCCTCTGAGCGCGGGCTCGGCCGTATCGTCGCCGCCAAGCAGGATATTTGGCCCTCGGCTCCTGAAAAGGTGATCGGCATGCGGCCGGATTGGGCCGAAAGCCATCCCGAAACCGTTTCCCGATTGATCGTGGCGCTCGACGCTGCAGCGCGTTGGTGCGACCGCTCGGACAATCACGACGCGTTGGCGGCCGCCCTTGCCGATCCCCGTTACATCGCCGCCCCGGTAAACATCATCCGCAGCGTTCTCGCCGGCGAATTCAACCTCGATGCCAGGAGCAACCGCCGCGTCATCCCCGATTATTTCCAGTTCCATTCCGGTTTCGCCAACTATCCGAGGCCGAGCCATGCCCTCTGGATTTACAGCCAGATGATTCGCTGGGGGCAGGCCGAGACCAGCCTCAACAAGGCACGGGCCGCCACCTCCGCCTACCGCCCGGACCTCTATCGCGCAGCTCTAGGCGACAACAACGCGCCTGTTGACGCCGATATTCGCATCGAAGGCGGCGAAGAGAACGATCGCTTCATGGATGGTCGGATCTTCGATCCCGCAGAGCTGCCGGATTATGTCGCGGGCTTTGCCGTCAGGAGTACCCTGCCCTTCTTCACCGGCAACGACGAAAGCTGATGCCAGACCTGCCTGCACAAAACGCCAGCACGGATCGGCGCTCGCCCTATCGCAACGCACAAAAGATTTGCACTTCTGCCGCTGCTCGAAAAACAGGCAAGGCCAAAATCTCCCTCGAAGAGCTTTTATTTCAAAGACTTGAGCAACACGCAGAAAATTGGCACGCGGTTTGCATTGCTTGTATTGCACAGATCAACGACGATCGGGGCAAGGGCACACGCAGGCGCTCATCAAGACACGGGCTACGTTGCGACATGCAAAGCAAACGGTAGTCGATCAAATTTTCGGCAACCCGGTCTTCGGGTTGCTTTGAGGTAGATAGGCCGGAAGGCCAATGATTGGGCGTCCAACGGCGGACGCCGCCAGCAAAGCCGCTGATCAGGATATTCGCGCGCCTCGTGCAAGCGCGTCCTGACCAGCGGCTTTTTTGTTTTAACCCCCAGCAATGGATCGGCACGACCTTGTCGGGCCACGGAGAAGCTATGTCTGCCATTGAGAAAGTGCAGCCCATGTCAGCCGGCGAACCAGCCAAAGCACTGTGGATCTCCACTGTGGCCTTCACCCTCTGTTTTGCCGTGTGGACGATCTTCGCGATCATCGGCATCCGCATCAAACAGGAACTCGGGCTGAACGAGGCCGAGTTCGGCCTGCTGATCGGCACGCCCGTGCTCACAGGTTCGATCGTCCGCATCGTTCTCGGCATCTGGACAGGGCGTTACGGCGGCCGTCTCGTTTACACGCTGACGATGCTTGCCGCCGCATTGGCGACGTTCCTGCTTTCCTACGCTCACACCTACACGCAGATGCTGATCGCCGGCCTCGGTGTCGGTCTCGCCGGCGGCTCCTTCGCAGTCGGCGTCGCCTATGTCTCGCCTTTCTTCCCGGCGGAGAAGCAGGGGACGGCGCTCGGCATCTTCGGCGCCGGCAATGTCGGCGCGGCCGTCACCAAATTCGCGGCCCCCTTCGTTCTGCTCGCATGGGGCTGGCAGGCGGTTGCCGAGATCTGGGCCGTCGGCCTGGCGCTGATGGCAATCGTCTTCTGGTTCACCACATCAGATGACCCTGCCTTCCGGCTGCGCCGCAACCGCGGCGTCGCCTCCAAGAGCCTGGCCGAGGAATTCGCGCCGCTGCAGAACGTTCAGGTCTGGCGCTTCTCGCTCTATTATTTCTTCGCCTTCGGCGGCTTCGTCGCCCTTTCATTGTGGCTGCCGCGCTATCTCGTCGGCGTCTACGGCTTCAACCTGGAAACGGCCGGCATGATCGCGGCCGCCTACTCCATCCCGGGCAGCATCTTCCGCGCCTTCGGCGGCGTGCTGTCGGACAAGAAGGGCGCGCGCAGCGTCATGTACGCGATGTTTGCCGTGTCGGCTGTGGCCACCCTCATCCTTTCGCTGCCGGCCACAGCGATCACTCCGGTCATCTTCATCGTCGTCATCTTCGCGCTCGGCTTCTTCATGAGCCTCGGCAAGGCCGCCGTCTACAAGCACATTCCGGCCTACTACCCCGACAGCGTCGGCGCCGTCGGCGGCATCGTCGGCATGATGGGCGGGCTCGGCGGCTTCATCCTGCCGATCACCTTTGGCCTCCTCAAGGATATGACCGGCCTTTGGTCCAGCTGTTTCCTGCTGCTTTTCGCGATCGTCGCGATCTCGCTCATCTGGATGCACCTGTCCGTCAAGCAATTGTCGCGCGAGGGGCACTCCGCGCCCGTGGCTGCAACCTGATCTAAGGACTGTAGATATGACTGAAAAACTCGTTATCATCGGCAATGGCATGGCGCCCGGGCGCATGCTGGAGCACCTCTTCGAACAGGCGCCCGGACGCTATGAAGTGACGATCTTCAATGCCGAGCCGCGCGTCAATTACGACCGCATCATGCTGTCGCCGGTTCTCTCCGGGGAAAAGGACTACGAGCAGATCATCATTCACGGTGACGGCTGGTATATCAAGCACGGCATCATGCTCTACAAGGGCCACAAGATCGTCAACATCGATCGCGAAGCCAAGACCGTAACGTCAGACCACGGCGTCACCGAAAGCTACGACAAGCTGGTGATCGCAACCGGTTCGGTGCCCTTCATCATCCCGGTTCCAGGCAAGGATCTGCCGGGCGTCATCACCTATCGCGATCTCGACGACGTGCAGGCCATGCTGCTTGCCGCCCAGTCGCGCGAAAAGGCCGTCGTCATCGGCGGCGGCCTGCTCGGTCTGGAAGCGGCGGCCGGCCTTGCCCAGCGCGGCATGGACGTCACCGTCCTGCACGTCATGCCGACGCTGATGGAGCGCCAGCTCGATCCTGCCGCCGGCTATCTCCTGCAGAAGGCGGTCGAGGAACGCGGCATCAAGGTGATCTGCAAGGCTAACACCAAGGCAATCATCGGCAACGGCAGGGTCGAAGGCATCGAGCTCGATGACGGCCGCATCATCCCGGCAACCCTCGTCGTCATGGCCGTCGGCATCCGGCCGAATGTCGGTCTGGCGAAGGACGCCGGTCTTGCGGTCAACCGCGGCATCGTCGTCGATGCCGGCATGCAGACCTCTGACGGCGATATCCTGGCGCTCGGCGAATGCGCCGAGGTGGGCGGCATGGTCTACGGCCTCGTCGCGCCGCTCTATGAAATGGCCCGTATCGCCGCCGCCCATCTCTCGGGCGATCGGTCCCCCGCCTTCGTTCACGCGGACACGCCGACCAAGCTGAAGGTCACCGGCATCGAACTCTATTCGCTCGGCGATTTCGCCGACGGCGACGATCGCGAGGAGATAGTGCTGCGCGATGCCAGCGCCGGCGTCTACAAGCGCCTGGTCCTGAAGGACAACAAGATCATCGGCACCGTGCTCTATGGCGAAACCGCCGACGGCGCGTGGTTCAACGACCTGAAGAAGAAGGCGACCGACATTTCGGAGATGCGCGAAACGCTGATCTTCGGTCAGGCCTATCAGGGAGGGTCGCCGCTGGACCCTATGGCGGCCGTTGCAGCCTTGCCGGATGACGCGGAAATCTGTGGCTGCAACGGCGTATGCAAGGGCAAGATCACCTCGACGATCAAGTCGAAGGGGCTGACGTCGCTCGACGATGTGCGCGCCCATACGAAGGCATCCGCCTCGTGCGGCTCCTGCACCGGCCTCGTCGAGCAACTGATGGCGCTGACGCTCGGCGACAGCTACAATCCGGCTGCCGTGCAGCCGATGTGCACCTGCACCGAGCTTGGCCATGACGACGTTCGCCGGCTGATCAAGGCCAAGGGCCTGAAGAGCATCCCTGCCGTCATGCAGGAGCTGGAATGGAAAACTTCATGCGGCTGCGCCAAATGTCGGCCGGCGCTCAACTATTACCTCGTCTGCGACTGGCCGGATGAATATGCCGACGACTATCAGTCGCGTTTCATCAACGAGCGCGTCCACGCCAATATCCAGAAGGACGGCACCTATTCCGTCGTTCCGCGCATGTGGGGCGGCGTCACCAATTCGAACGAGCTGCGCGCTATCGCCGATGTCGTCGACAAGTTCGAGATCCCGATGGTGAAGGTGACGGGCGGCCAGCGCATCGACCTGCTCGGCATCGAGAAGGAAGATCTACCCGCCGTCTGGGCCGATCTCGGCAAGGCCGGCTTCGTCTCGGGCCAGGCCTATGCCAAGGGTCTGCGTACCGTGAAGACCTGTGTGGGATCGGACTGGTGCCGTTTCGGCACCCAGGATTCGACCGGGCTCGGCATCCGCATCGAGAAGTTCATGTGGGGCTCCTGGACGCCGGCCAAGCTGAAAATGGCGGTGTCCGGCTGCCCGCGCAACTGCGCGGAAGCAACCTGCAAGGATATCGGCGTGATCTGTGTGGATTCCGGTTTCGAGATCCACTTCGCCGGTGCGGCCGGTCTCGACATCAAGGGCACCGAGGTGCTCGGGCTGGTGAAGACCGAAGACGAGGCGCTGGAGCATATCGTGGCCCTGACGCAGATGTATCGCGAACAGGCCCGGTACCTCGAGCGCATCTACAAGTGGGCCAAGCGTATCGGCCTGGAGGAAATCCGCCGGCAGATCATGGGCGATGCCGAAAAGCGCAAAGCCTATTACGACCGCTTCGTCTTCTCCCAGAAATTCGCCCAGGTCGATCCGTGGTCGGAGCGTGTCTCCGGCAAGGACAAGCACGAGTTCAAGCCGATGGCGACGATCGGCTACCCGCAGGCAGCTGAATAAGGAGATTGATATGACCTGGCCCAATGAAAACTGGCATCCGATCGGTGACATCTCCGATATCCCCTTGCGTGGTGCACGCTGCGTGAAGACGCCGCAGGGCAAGATCGCCGTCTTCCGCACGGCCGAAAATGAGGTTTTCGCCATCGAGGACCACTGCCCGCACAAGGGCGGTCCGCTCTCGCAAGGGATCGTGCACGCCAAAGCCGTCACCTGCCCTCTGCACAACTGGGTGATCTCTCTCGAAACCGGCAAGGCGCTCGGCGCCGACGAGGGCGCGGTGCGGATCATCCCGATCCGTAACGAGGACGGCGCTCTCTTCATCGCGCTCGAAAGCCTGATGATGGCGGCGGAATAGATGACGACAGAGGTCAAGACCACGTGTCCCTATTGTGGCGTCGGCTGCGGCGTCGTCGCCACGGTCGACGAGGCTGGCGCGGTCAGCGTCAAGGGCGATCCCGAGCATCCGTCGAATTTCGGCCGGCTCTGCTCAAAGGGTTCGGCTCTTGCCGAAACCATCGATCTCGACGGCCGGCTTCTCTATCCCGAAATCTCGGGCGAACGCAGCGGCTGGGAGGAGGCGCTCGATCTCGTCGCCCGGCGCTTTTCCGAAACCGTCGCCGAACACGGGCCGGATTCGGTTGCCTTCTACGTCTCGGGGCAACTGCTGACCGAAGATTATTACATCGCCAACAAGCTGATGAAGGGCTTCATCGGCTCAGCTAATATCGACACCAATTCCAGGCTCTGCATGTCCTCGTCCGTCGCGGGCCATCGTCGTGCTTTCGGCGCCGATACGGTGCCCGGAACCTATGAGGATATCGAGCTTGCCGACCTGGTGGTCCTGACCGGCTCCAACCTCGCCTGGTGCCACCCTGTCATCTACCAGCGGCTCGCTGCCGCAAAGGTGGTGCGGCCCAACATGCGCATCGTTGTCATCGACCCGCGCCGGACGATGACATGCGATATCGCCGACCTGCATCTCGCAATCCGCCCGGACGGCGACGTCGCCCTGTTCACGGGACTGCTTGCGCATCTCGCCACGAGCCCGGCGATCGACCAGAACTATATCGCCGCCCATACGGAAGGCTTCGGCGACGCCTTTGCGGCAGCGGCCGCGCTTGATATCAACGAGCTCCTGGAACGGACCGGCCTGCCGGCCATGCAGATCCGGGAGTTCTTCCGCCTGTTCGAGACGACTGAGAAGGTTGTCACCTGCTACAGCCAGGGCGTCAACCAATCCTCCTCCGGCACCGACAAGGTCAATGCCATCCTCAACTGCCACCTCGCGACCGGCCGCATCGGCCGTCCCGGCATGGGGCCGTTCTCGCTGACCGGCCAGCCCAACGCCATGGGCGGGCGTGAGGTCGGCGGCCTTGCCAATATGCTTGCGGCCCATATGGCGATCGAGAATGCGGATGACCGGGACCGCGTGCGACGCTTCTGGAATTCGCCCGTCATTGCCGCAAAGCCCGGTTTGAAAGCGGTCGACATGTTCCGCGCAGTGGCGGACGGGCGCATCAAGGCGCTCTGGGTGATGGCCACCAATCCTGTTGTGTCGATGCCGGATGCCGACAGCGTCGAAAGCGCGATCGCCGCCTGTCCCTTCGTCGTCGTGTCGGACATCCTGAAAGAGACGGATACGACCCGCCACGCCCATGTGCTTTTGCCCTCGCTCGGCTGGGGCGAGAAGAATGGTACCGTCACCAATTCCGAACGCCGCATTTCCAGGCAGCGGCCGTTTCTCGACGTCCCGGGCGACGCCAGGGCCGACTGGTGGCAGCTTGCGGAGGTCGGACGCCGCATGGGATTCGGCGCCGCCTTCAACTTTGACGCGCCGGCGGCAATCTTTGGGGAACATGCCGCGCTTTCCGCCTTCGAAAACAACGGCAGCCGCGACTTCGATATCGGCGTCCACGCCGACATCAGCGGTGGCGCCTTCGACGAACTGTCGCCCTTTCAATGGCCGCAGCCGGCAGGGACGGCTCCCGCCGTCACCCGCTTCTTCGCCGGGGGCGGCTTCTTCCATCCCGATGGCAAGGCGCGCTTCGTTGCGGTCAAACCAACGGCAACCGATCGTACCAATGCCGATTTTCCCTTCACCCTGAACACCGGCCGCATCCGCGACCAGTGGCACACGATGACACGAACCGGAAAGAGCGCGCGGCTTTCCGCCCATATCGCCGAACCCTTTGCCGAGATCCATCCGCGCGATGCGATCGAGAACGGCATATCAAGCGCCGGCCTCGTCGAAATCGAGAGCCCCCAGGGCACAGCAATCGTGCGGGCGCTGGTGGCCGACCGCCAAGCGCGCGGCGGCGTTTTCGCACCGATGCACTGGAACGACCAGTTCGCGGCAAAAGCGCGGATCGACGCCGTGGTCGCGCCGATCACCGACCCTCTTTCCGGCCAACCGGCGTCGAAGAATGTTGCCGTTGCCGTTCGGCCCTTCCGCGCCACCCATTACGGTTTCGCGGTCTCGGCCATCAAACCGGACACACCCGCCGCGGCCTATTGGGCGGTGGCAAAGGCTGCCGGCGGCTGGCGGCTGGAGCTTGCCTTCACCGAGGCTGTCGAAGACTGGACGGCTTGGTGCCGGAAGGTCTTCGCCATTCCGGCCGAGATCGAACCCCTGGGTTACGCCGATCGGCAATCCGGCGACCTGAGGCTCGCCTTCTTCGATGGCGAGATCCTGCTTGCCGCTCTGTTTCTCGCTCGCGAACCGGTTGCCGTCGCACGCAACTGGGCAATCTCGCAACTCTCCGTCGTGCATGGCGACCTCAGGAAACGCTTTGCGCTGGTCGCAGGCCGCCCCGGGGCCGGTCGACCGGATCCCGGTGCCACCGTCTGCTCCTGCTTCAGTATCGGGGTCAACCAGATCGCTGCCGCGGTGCGCGGCGGATGCCATAGCGTCGAAGCGGTGGGCAAGGAAACGAGCGCCGGAACCAATTGCGGCTCCTGCCGCAGCGAAATCGGCAGGATCATCGATCGCTGTCTTGCCGCAGCGGCGGAGTGAATGCGCAACCGCGGATGCTGACGTCGGATGTCAGGTTGCGCTCGGAACGACAAGCATTTGACGGTCGGCTGAGATGCGGACGGCGATCTCGTCATAGGAAGAGATGGTCGGATGCGGCGTCTCCATCTTATGGTGATGGGTTGCCGTAACGACCATGACATCAGCGCCCGCCGCCTCGGCGGCCTTGATGCCAGCTGCAACATCCTCAAACACCAGACAATCCCGCGTGCTGACGCCGAGGCGTTCGGCGCCGAGAATATAACATTGCGGATCGGGCTTTCCGACCGTCACATCCTCCGCCGTCACCATGAATTTCGGCAGAGGCAGGCCAGCCGCTTCCATCCGGCGGTGGGCAAGACGCGAGGGCGAAGAGGTGACGATCGCCCAGCGATCCAGCGGCAGCGAACTGAGGAACGCCGCGGCACCGGAAATGGCAACGACATCGCCGACATCGGCAATTTCAGCCTCGGTCACCAGCCTTGCCTCGTGTTCGGGATCGACGCCCGGCAGGTTAAGCCGGGTGATTGTGTCAATGCCACGCGATCCATGCATCTTCGGCAAGAAGGCGCCGACATCGAGCCCATGGCCTCTTGCCCAGTCGCTCCAAACACGCTCGGCCGCGAGGATCGAATTGAGGATGGTGCCGTCCATGTCGAAGAGGAAGGCGGCATAAGGCTTTTCGAAGCCATGGGGCATCGGCGGGTACAAGGGCGTAGCTCGATAAGGAGGAGTGTCGGACGGTGGTGGTGCCGATGAAACGGCAAATCGCTGCGTTTTGCAAGCCTGCGCAGGACAGCGACGCTGCGTGGTTTGGAGCCTTTCCAGCAACTTGGGCCGTTAAGGTTTGCGCACGATGCAAACTCCGCGTGCAGGTTTTTCAAAAAGATCGGAACAATGACTCCTGCAGGTGGTTACTCAGAGGTCATCCGTGATGAAAATCAAAGGAGGATATCCTCATGACCAAATCCCTTATTGCCGCTTCGCTGCTCGCGATCGGCATGGCATCGTCAGCCTTTGCTCAGTCGAATCCGGATCCCATCGGACCGACAAATGGCGGCTCGACCGATCCGGGTTCGGGTAACTATTCGTCCGATTACACCAACAGCGACAATGGCATGCACCCTGTCCAGGTCGCGCCCGTCGATCCGACCACGACCCAGAGCATCCAACCGCCGCAGGCGATGGAATGCGCCGGCATGCCGCAGCAGCGGACCGGTGTCGATACGCGCGGCGGTGAGAGCGGCGCATCAATCAGCGAAGCTTGCCGCGAATACGACAACTGAGCAGGCAATCGCCCGTTTTGAAACATGTCGCGCAAAAGCGCACCACATCGGAAAAGGCCGGTTTATGCCGGCCTTTTCATGTCGCGGCGAATAAAGACTTCTTCCGCATCAGACCTTTTGATCCGCGCGTTCCGACCACCCGTCTTATTGCGCCATTGATCATTCCGCAGGGTGCGGCATCACCGGATGGTGATCATCGAGCGGTGGCCGCTGCCGCCAGCCAGTCAGATGGTTCATCAGCGGGAAATAAGCGCCATAAGGCAGCAGACGCGCCAGCTTCAGCATCGTCGTGAAGCGCCTGGGGAAAGCGATCTCGAAAGCCTCCGATTTCAGCCCGGCAGCAATCTGGCGGGCAGCCTCCTCGGGCGACACCAGCGCCGCTGACATGGGAAATGCGCTCTTCCCCACTGACGGCGTGTCAACGAAGCCAGGGCTGATGAGCTGGATGCGGATGCCCATCTTGTCGAGATCGAATTTCAGGCTTTCGGCCATGTTGATCAACGCCGCCTTGGTGGCGCCATAGGCAGCCCCCGTCGGCAGGCCCCCATAGCCTGTGGCGGAAGAGACGATGGCGATCTGTCCCTGCCCTTTCGCTTTCATATGGCGGATCGTCGGCAACAGACAGTTGACGACGCCGGAAAGATTGACCGCAAAGCTCATTTCGAAATCGGCGCGGTTCAGGTCTTCGGCGTGAACAGGCAGATGGATACCGGCATTGAGGATGGCCATGGCCAGCGTGCCATGCTCATATTCGATCGAGGCCAGGACATGTTCCATGTCCTCAGCATCGGTGACATCACCGTCGAGGACGATAATGTTGCCGGAAAGGCCGCTGGCTTCGGCCTGCAGCTCGACCAGCTTTTCGTGGCTTCTGGCGGTGACCGCGACCTTGTATCCTTCGCCGGCAAGCTTCAGCGCAAGCGCCCGGCCGATACCCGAGCTCGCGCCCGAGATCCAGACGATTCCATGTTCGGGACGGGCGATGAAATCACGCATGACATGCTCCTCCGGCTCTGCCTGACCAGCACGAAAACAGGCCCGGAAGTTCTTTGCGCCTCCCGGATTTACGGCTTTATCACACCATTGTGGCTGCTTTCAGCCGATCAGGTCGCCGATCATCTGACGAAAGGACCCGGTCAGCCGGATCGGTCCATCCGAAACAGCCAAGGCAATGCAAGGCCTGTCCCTTTCGGCAACCGGCCGGTGATCGACAGTTTCATCGGCAATCGAGATGTCGCCGGGGCCGAAATGGCCGCGCTCATCGTTGAAAGCCCCGTCGAGAACGAGGATCAGTTCCACGCCTTTATGCGTGTGCGCCGGAAAGGCGCGTCCAGGGCGAATCCACATCAGACGGACCTCGCAGCCGTCCATGTTGAGCGAGTATTCTTTAAATCCGGGCAGCCGCCTGCGCCAGGCGACCTCCTCGACTTCGAAGCCGACAAGGTCGCGCAGCCCACGGGGAAACAGCGCAGTTGCCGGTCTCCTGGCTGCCTCTGGCTCAGAATCGGAAGAAGCGGTGGAGAAGATTGCCGCAAGGTGCTGCTTGCGGTCGGCAATGGCGGCTTCCGTCGTGTTTTCCAGCGCCTCTCCGGCCAGCAGCTCGAGTGCCTTCACCAAGTTGCGATTGTCAGGTTTCATTTCCAGGTGGGAGTGTACGAGCACGCGTGCCGGCTCGGGCAAGGAGCCGGCGACATAATGCGCCATCAATGCGTCGATCGTGTCGATCTGCTTGTAATCCATTCGGTTTTCGGCCACGCCCCGCTGCCCGTGTTCCGTTGTCGCTTTGTCCTCATCCGTACGGGGAAAGTCAATCTTCGGATCACCGCGACACGGTGGGATCGCGCTCGCGGGCCATTTCGGGCAAGAAAGCTAAATTTTATCGTGGCCGTCAGGGGCATGGAATAGCATTTCTTGCCAACACAGCCTTGTGAAGGGAAAAGACCGTTCCTAAAGTAAGAGTTCGAAAGAGGCAGATTCCATGACCTTCCATCCCTCCGTCCTCGAAGCCATCGGCAGCACGCCGCTGATCAAACTCAAGGGTGCCTCCGCGGCAACCGGCTGCACCATTCTCGGCAAGGCGGAGTTCCTGAACCCCGGCCAGTCGGTGAAGGACCGTGCCGCGCTCTACATTATCCGCGATGCGGAGCGGAAGGGGCTGCTTCGGCCCGGCGGCGTCATCGTCGAAGGCACGGCCGGCAATACCGGCATCGGGCTGACGCTGGTCGCCAAGGCGCTCGGCTACCGCACCGTCATCGTCATCCCGGAAACGCAGAGCCAGGAAAAGAAGGACGCGCTGAAGCTGCTCGGCGCCGAACTCGTCGAAGTGCCGGCCGTTCCCTACAAGAACCCGAACAACTACGTGAGAGTGTCCGGGCGCCTTGCCGAGCAAATGGCAAAGAGCGAACCGAACGGCGCGATCTGGGCGAACCAGTTCGACAACGTCGCCAACCGGCAGGCGCATGTCGAAACGACCGCGCCGGAAATCTGGAAGGATACCGACGGCAAAATCGACGGCTTTATCTGCTCCGTCGGTTCCGGCGGCACGCTGGCAGGTGTCGCTGCCGGCCTCAAGGCCTTCAAGGCCGACGTCAAGATCGGCATCGCCGATCCCGATGGCGCCGCTCTCTACGAATTCTACAAGAACGGCACGCTGAAATCCGAAGGTTCATCGATCACCGAGGGCATCGGCCAGGGCCGCATCACCGCCAATCTCGAGGGCTTCATGCCGGACTTTTCCTATCGGGTCTCCGATGCCGAAGCACTTCCCTATCTTTTCGATCTCGTCGAAAACGAGGGCCTGTGCCTCGGCGGCTCGACGGCGATCAATGTTGCCGGCGCCGTCAATCTCGCCCGGGACCTCGGCCCCGGTCACACGGTGGTGACAATCCTCTGCGACTACGGCAACCGCTACCAGTCGAAGCTTTTCAATCCGGATTTCCTGAGGTCGAAAGGACTGCCCGTTCCGGGCTGGATGGCTCGGTCTTCCGACATACACGTTCCCTACGAACCCGTGTGAGACCGATGCCCGTCAATGCCCTCTATCGTGACGACTTCTATCTCTCGACATGCGAGGCGGTCGTCACCGCCGTTCACGACGACGGGGGCATCGAGCTCAACCAGACCTGCTTTTATGCCACTTCGGGTGGCCAGCCCGGTGACACTGGCCAGCTTGAACGCGCCGACGGCACCAAGATCGCACTCGGCCAGACGAAACACGGCGCCGGCAAGGACGTCATCATCCACGTGCCGCTCGAGAACGAGCCGCGGCCGGAGGTTGGCGAGACGCTGGTGCTGCATGTCGACTGGCCGCGCCGCTACCGGCTGATGCGCATGCACACGGCCTGCCACCTGCTGTCGGTCATCTGCTCCTATCCGATCACCGGGGCCGCGGTCGGCGAGGAAGAAAGCCGCGTCGACTTCGACATGAGCGAGACGATCGACAAGGACGAGGTCACGGCCAAGCTGATGGAACTCGTCGGCCAGAACCATCCGGTCTACTTGCAATGGATTACCGACGACGAGCTTGCGGCCAACCCAGACATCGTCAAATCAAAGAACGTGCGCCCGCCGATGGGGCTCGGCCGGGTCAGTCTGGTCTGTATCGGCGAGAACTCCTCGATTGACAGCCAGCCCTGCGGCGGCACACATGTCTCGGAGACGCAGGAAGTCGGTCAGATCCATATCGCCAAGATCGAAAAGAAGGGCAAGGAGAACCGCCGCTTCCGAATCCGATTCGGCACGCCCGGCGAAGAAGCCTGACAAGGGGAGACCATAATGACTGAGAGCAAGAGCCGTTTCGTCGTCTCGGCCGACTGGCTGCAGGCCGAGCTCGGCAAGCCGGATCTGCGCGTGCTGGACGCCTCCTTCTACCTGCCGGCGCAGAAGCGCGACGCCGATGCCGAATATGCGGCCGGCCATATTCCCGGGGCCATCCGCTTCGATCAGGACAAGATCGCCGACCACTCGACGTCTTTGCCCCACACCATCCCCTCGCCCGATTACTTCGCCGCCGAAGTCGGCAAGCTCGGCATCAGCGAGAATCATCGCATCGTCGTCTATGACGGTATCGGCGTGTTTGCCTCGCCCCGCGTCTGGTGGCTGTTCCGGGTGATGGGCACCAAGAACGTCTTCGTCCTCGACGGCGGTCTCGACGGCTGGAAGGCCGAGGGCCGTCCGCTCGAAACAGCGGCCCCCAGCTATGCCCCGACGACGTTTACGCCTGACTTCGACGAGAGCCGCGTCGTGACGCTGGATACCATGCGTGACATCGTCTCGAGCGGTGCGATGCAGATCGCCGACGCCCGTAGCGCCGGCCGCTTCGCCGCTACCGAACCCGAGCCGCGTGCCGGCATGCGCTCCGGCCATATGCCCGGCGCCCGAAGCCTGCCCTCCGGTGTCTTCGCCAACCAGGGTCGGTTCAAGTCGCTACCCGAACTCAGGCAGACGATCGAAAAGGCCGGGATTGATCTCTCTAAGCCGGTCGTCACCTCCTGCGGCTCGGGAATAACGGCCGCGATCATCACGCTGGCGCTGGAATCCCTCGGCCATCACGACAACAAGCTTTATGATGGTTCATGGAGCGAATGGGGCAGCCGTGACGATACCCCTGTTGTCACCGGTCCACCGACGCCGGTCAAAGCCTGAACCGCCATGGGAAAGACGCCCGCTTCGCTCAAAGCTCATATCACCCGTCTTGAAATGACAGCGGCGCCGAAGGCCAGCATGCCGGTGCCCGTCAATATCCAGACGGCGATCATGCGTGCGCCAGGCATACCACTGCCCTTCTACCGCTATCTCTACCGACAGGTGGGGGCGCGCTGGCAATGGGTGGACCGGCTGCGCATGAGCGATGAGCAACTCACCGAAACGCTGAACGACAAGCGCAACAATATCAGCGTCCTCTACGTGAATGGCGCGCCGGCTGGATTCTACGAGTATTTCTGCGAGGACGAGGAGACGATCGAACTTAGCCATTTCGGCCTGATCGAACATGCGCTCGGGCTTGGCATCGGCAAATGGTTTCTGCTGCAGGCGCTCTATGCGATCTGGGCGCTCGATCCGAAGCGCGTCACCACGACCACCAATAATCTCGACCATCCGCGCGCACTGCAGCTCTATCAGATGTACGGCTTCTCCCCTGTGTCCACAGGCACCGGCATTGTGCGGCCGCTGAGTGACAAGGAACTGCTGGAGCTTGCGCGGAAAAGCTGAAGGTTTGATTTGCTCGTCCAAGGGCTGTCTGCGTGCAAGAAACGGGTGGTTTGCACGCTCGTCCAGGTGCAATTTCATGGCAATCACAAAGGAGATTTGTCATGACCGTCATTCGTTTTGCCGCTATGCCGACCGCCGATGCCGATGCCCTCTGGAACGGTGGCCGTGATGCCTATGACAACCTGCCCGAGACGATGATATCAGACGGTGACGGCAACCCCTGCCGCCATTGCCTGCAGAATATCGAAGAAGGCGAGGAACTGCTGGTTTTCGCCTACCGGCCCTTTCCGGCGCTGCAGCCCTATGCCGAAACCGGGCCGGTCTTCCTGCATAAACAAGTCTGCCGACGCTACGCCGCCGAGGAGGTCCAACCGCCGATGCTGACGATGAGCCCCAATTTCATCGTCCGCGGCTACAGTACGAATGATCGCATCGTCTACGGCACCGGCGCGGTGACCGATTTCGACCAAATTCCGGCCTATGCCGAGACACTGCTGGCACGAGCCGACATAGCCTATGTCCATGTGCGTTCGGCACGAAACAATTGCTTCCAGTGTCGGATCGACAAGGTAAAGGCGCCGGCCCTGATAGAGACCGGCGCCTTTACGTGACCTTGGGCCAGACAGCTTACGCGACGTTGAGCACGCCTTCCGGCGCGAAGGCTTCGTAACCGAGCGCCTCCGCGACCGGCTTGTTGGTGATGCGGCCCTTGTGCACGTTGAGGCCGTTCCTCAGGTGCTTATCTTCGGTGATGGCGCGCAGGCCGCGGTCGGCAAGCGCAAGCCCGTGGACCAGCGTGGCGTTGTTCAGCGCATGCGCCGACGTGACCGGTACTGCGCCGGGCATGTTGGCGACGCAATAATGCACCACGCCCTCGACCTCATAAGTCGGATCGGAATGCGTCGTCGCATGCGAGGTTTCGAAGCAGCCGCCCTGGTCGATGGCGACGTCGACAATGACGGCGCCCTTCTTCATGCCGGACAGCATCTCACGGGTAACGAGCTTCGGAGCGGCAGCACCCGGGATCAGCACAGCGCCGATGATGAGATCGGCCGAGAAGACCTCCTCCTCGAGCGCCTGAATGCTGGAATAACGGGTGTGGACACGGCCGGCGAAAATGTCATCGAGCTGACGCAGGCGCGGCAGGGATTTATCGAGGATGCTGACATCGGCGCCGAGTCCGGCGGCCATTCTGGCGGCATGCAGGCCGACTACGCCGCCGCCGATGACTGCGACCTTGGCCGGCAGCACGCCGGGCACGCCGCCGAGCAGGACACCGAGACCGCCATTGGCCTTCTGCAAGGCTGTCGCTCCCGCCTGGATAGACAGGCGCCCGGCGACTTCGGACATCGGCGCCAGCAGCGGCAGGCCGCCGCGCTCGTCGGTCACCGTCTCATAGGCGATGGCGGTGACGCCGGAGGCGAGAAGACCTTTGGTCTGATCGGGATCGGGCGCCAGATGCAGATAGGTGTAGAGCAACTGACCATCGCGAAGCTGCTCCCATTCCGAGGGCTGCGGCTCCTTGACTTTGACGATCATGTCGCACTTTTCGAAAATATCCTTGGCGGAGGCGGCAATCTTCGCGCCGGCCGCGGCATAGGCGGCATCATCTGCACCGATGCCGGCACCCGCCTTGGTTTCCACCCAGACCTCGTGGCCATGAGCCACATATTCGCGCACCGAAGCAGGCGTCAGGCCGACGCGATATTCATGATTCTTGATTTCCTTCGGGCAACCGACACGCATTTCGCGTTCCTCTCCTTCTGTCTCCGCGGTCGCGGATCTCCTCTGCGACCGATCCAACCATCAAGGCTGCGAAATGTCCTTGCAAAGACGGTTTGCGCAGATGCGATTTTTCGGTGATTATTGCGTCACTAACTCTTATTTTCGAAGGTTCTTCGAATGGTCAACCTTGACACCATCGATCTTGCGATTCTGAAGGTTTTGCAGGCCAATGCCCGCATCACCAATGCCGAGCTCGCCGAGCGGATCGGACTTTCCCCCTCGGCCTGTTCGCGCCGGCTCGACATTCTTGAAAGAAGCGGCGTCATTGACGGCTACCATGCGCGGCTTTCGCACAAGGCGCTCGACTACAAGATGATCGCCATCGTGCATATTTCACTCTCAGGCCAGTTCGCCAAGACGTTGGCGGAGTTCGAGTCGGCGGTGAAGCTCTGTCCCAACGTGCTCGTCTGCTACCTGATGTCGGGCGAATATGACTACATCCTCAGGGTCGCTGCCCGCGACCTCGAAGACTATGAGCGTATCCATCGCGACTGGCTGTCGGCCCTCCCCCATGTAGTCAAGATCAATTCGAGTTTCGCGCTCAGAGAAATCATCGACAGGCCGAATGTAGGGTTTTGAGGCCTTGCTTATTTCCCGAATGCCTGACCAGACTTTCGCCACGCGCGGGCGTCTCCCGCTTATTGGCCTGTCATGAAATCGAAGACACACGGTTACATTTTCGCCCTGCTGGCGCTGACCATCTTTTCGCTGCAGGACGCCATCTCCAAACACCTGGCTTCCACCTATCCCCCGATCTTCGTGACGATGATCCGCTACTGGGCCTTCGGGCTTTTCACAGTCATTCTCGCTTCGAAGATGCGCGGCGGTCTCAAGGCGACGGCCCGTACCAAACGCCCCGTCCTGCAGGTGGCGCGCGGTGTGCTGCTCGCGGTCCAGGTGGTTCTGGCCATCACCTGTTTTGCCGTGATCGGCCTTGCCCGTTCACAGGCGATCTTTTCGGCGACGCCGATCCTCATCGCACTGCTGGCAATGCCGATCCTCGGCGAGCGAGTCGGATGGCGGCGATGGGCGGCAATCGGCGCCGGGCTTTTTGGAGTGCTGCTGATCCTGAAACCGGAAGGCGATTTTTTCGACGTGAAGCTGCTTCTCGCCGTCGCCTCCTGTTTCAATTTCGCCTTCTACGTCATCGCCACACGCCTCGTCAGCCGCGACGATTCTTCGACGACCAGCTTTTTCTATACCGGTGTCGTCGGCGCCGTCGCGATGACGCTGATCGGGCCGTTCTACTGGAGCTGGATGTCATCGGGCGACTGGGGCTGGATGGCGCTGGTCTGTATGACCAGCATTTCAAGCCATTATTTCCTGATCCGCGCCTACGATAGTCTCGATGCCGCCGCCGTTCAGCCGCTGACCTATCTGTCCCTCGTCTACGCTTCGATCATCGGCGTGACGATCTATGGCGAGACGCTCAGTCTCAACACGATCGTCGGCTCGGCAATCGTGGTTGGAGCCGGCATCTTCACGGTCTGGCGCGAACATGTGGTGGCGCGCAGAACGGCCACCGCCCGCGGCGTCGCATTGGAGTCAGGCGACCTGCGCTAGCGGGTCTTACACCATTGGCTTTCCAGAATCGCTGCACGCATCTTGGCGACCTGCAATAACGCCAACCGTTTCATTGCAATTTTAGCCAAGCCACTAAAACCATTTCAATTTTCGGGCGCTATGCTCTCCGACTGTATCCGAGGGAGACAGCATGACCCGAAACTTGAAAATCACCGCGCGAAAGGCGGACCGGCAAAACTGCCGTGTCTTCGGCAGCGTCAAATATCTGAACAGCGAAGTGGATGTCCGCATTCTCAACCTGTCGGTGACCGGCGCCGCCCTGGAGACGAAGACGCCACTCCATGCCGCTTCCGGCAGCAAGGTGCGCATCGAAGCCGAAAATATCGGACTGCTCGAAGGCATCATCCGCTGGAAGCACAATGGCCGCATCGGCGTGCAGTTCGATGTGAATTCGAATTCGCGGGCACAGGTCTCTTCCTATTTCCGCTTTTTCCATAAGGAAATACGGCCGGTGCTGGCGGTTCGTCAGCTTAGAGCCGCGACCAGCGGCGACCGCCCACCTCATTTGGCGACGTCGACGCTGAAATCGTAAGGCCGCACCGTCTTTGCGCCGAGGCACATCGCCGCCGTAAGTCACCTGCGATTTGTCGACCACACCGGCCGCGGTGCGCCCGAAATCTTTGACCCTTTGCAGTGACGACGCTGCTCGCGCCGCGCCCGAGGGCTTCAGTCGGAAGATCTCGCTATAGGTTGCGTTTTAAAACCATTTCGCCTTTGCCACGGATTGTTTCCGTCCTGTCATTTTCGCAGTGTACTCCTCGCCAAATCGTCCTAATGCTGAGGGGCCGGACGATGCATGATCTTTAAAGGAGAGCTTCCATGTCTTCCATTTTCGATGTCGGCCTGATGAGCCGCCGTTCCCTGCTTGGCGGCCTTGCCGCCACCTCCGCCCTGGTGCTGCTGCACCCATTCAGTGCGCGTGCCAGCGCCAACCAGGCGCATCTCCGGCTGATGGAAACGACGGACATTCACGTCAACGTCTTCCCCTATGACTATTATGCCGACAAGCCGAACGACACGATGGGTCTGGCGCGCACCGGGACGATCATCGACAATATCCGTGCGGAAGCCGTCAACTCGCTGCTGATCGACAATGGCGATGTGCTGCAGGGCAATCCGATGGGCGACTACATGGCCTATCAGCACGGCATGAAGGACGGCGACGTCCATCCCGTGATCAAGGCGATGAACACGCTCGGCTATACCGTCGGCACGCTCGGGAATCACGAGTTCAACTACGGCCTCGACTTCATGTTCAAGGTGCTGTCGGGCGCCAACTTCCCCTTCGTCTGCGCCAACCTGACCAAAGGCCAGCTCGCCTCGGACCCCAAGCGGGACGACCTCTTCTTCAAGCCTTACGTCATCGTGGAAAAGCAGATCAAGGACGGTGCCGGCAAGGAAAGCCCGGTCAAGATCGGCTTCATCGGTTTCGTACCGCCGCAGATCATGCTCTGGGACATCAAGAACCTTGAAGGCAAGGCGCAGACGCGCGACATCGTCGAGGCCGCCAAGGCCTGGGTCCCCGCGATGAAGGAAGCCGGCGCCGATATCGTCATCGCGCTTTCCCATTCCGGCATCGACGGCAGCGCGCCGTCCGAAAAGATGGAAAACGCCTCACTGCATCTGGCCGCCGTCGACGGGATCGACGCGATCTTCACCGGTCACCAGCATCTCGTCTTCCCCGGCCCGAAGAGCTGGGACGGCGTCGCCAATGCCGACCCGGTCAAGGGCACACTGCATGGCAAGCCCGCCGTGATGGCAGGCTTCTGGGGCTCGCATCTCGGCCTTATCGACCTGCTGCTCGAAAAGGACGGCAACAGCTGGAAGATCGTCGATTTCACCTCGGAAGCACGGCCGATCTATCATCGCGACGACAAGAAGAAAGTCGTCGCCGATTACGCCGACAAGAAAGAGGTGGTCGAGGCGGCCAAATCAGAGCATGCGGCGACGCTCGCCTACGTCCGCACGCCCGTCGGCAAGACCTCCGCGCCGCTCTATTCCTATTTCGCGCTCGTCGCCGACGATCCTTCCGTGCAGGTCGTCAGCCAGGCCCAGACCTGGTACATCAAGCAGATGCTCGCCGACACTGAATTCAAGGATCTGCCGGTGCTTTCGGCCGCGGCTCCCTTCAAGGCCGGCGGTCGAGGCGGCGCGGATTATTATACCGACGTTCCGGCCGGCGATATCGCCATCAAGAACGTCGCCGACCTCTACCTCTATCCGAACACGGTGCAGGCTGTCGCCATCACCGGCGCGCAGGTGAAGAACTGGCTCGAAATGTCTGCCGGCATGTTCAATCACATCGAAGCCGGCTCGAAGGATGCGGCTCTGCTCAACAACGACTTCCCGTCCTATAATTTCGACGTCATCGACGGGGTCACCTACCAGATCGACCTGTCGCAGCCGCCGAAGTATGATTCATCCGGCAAGACGATCAATCCGGACTCCAATCGCATCCAGAATCTCGCCTTCGATGGCAAGCCGATCGATCCGGCTCAGAAGTTCGTCGTCGTCACCAACAATTACCGCGCCGGCGGCGGCGGCAGTTTCCCCGAGATTGCAGCGGACAAGGTGATCTTCCAGGCACCTGATACCAATCGCGACGTCATCGTCCGCTATGTCCACGACCAGGGTACGATCAATCCGTCGGCCGATGCGAACTGGACCTTCAAGCCGCTACCGGGAACGACCGTCACCTTCGAAAGCGGTCCCAAGGCAAAACAGTTCCTAGCCGCGGTCAAGAGCGTCAAGATCGAGGATGCCGGCGACGGTGCCGACGGCTTCTCGAAGTTCCGGCTGGTTCTCTAAGGGCAGAATCTGGAGGAAGGCGCGGGAACCGCGCCTGCCTCATTCGGCCGCGAGCGGCACGACAGGTTCCCGCAATTCGGCAATCCGGGCGTGCAAGTCCGCCTGGCTCGGGCAACGCGTAAGCCGCGAGCGGAAGGCATCGATCATCCAGGTGGCCGCCGGCCCCGGCGGATTGGCGAGCCGGCGCATCGAATAGATGGCGTACTCCCCCTGCTCATAAGCATCCAGATCGAGATGGACGAGCGTGCCGCTCAGGAGATCGTCATGGATCAGGGACGCTGGAAGGCCGCCCCAGCCGAGGCCGCTCTTGATGAGCTGATGCTTCGTGGCGATATCGCTGACGCGCCATGTCTTGTAGGACAGGACGTTGAAATCGCGCCCCTTCGTCCGACCCGACGCATCGGTGACGACGAGTTGCACCTCCTCGCGGACATCACCGAGGGTCAGCGGCCGATCGAGTTCGGCCAGCGGGTGGTTGCGCGCGGCGACGGGCATCATGAAGGAGTGACCGATCCGCTCCGTGACGACCGAATCGTCCTGCTTCAGGACTGCTCCGCCAATTCCGATCGTCGCCTTGCCGCTCAGAACGAGATCCATGACCATTCCGAGTTCGCCGACGTTGAGGTTCATGGAAACGGACGGGAACATCTCACGGAATTCGTGGAGGACATCCACCACAGCCTTCGACGGCACCATGACGCTGATGGCCACGGATACCTCCGCTTCGAGTCCTTCCTTCAGGCTCTTGACGCGCGCCCGCATGACCTGCAGGTCGCCGAGAATTCGTCGCGCATCCTCCAGCATCGCCTTGCCCGCTTCCGTCAGCTTCGGCTGGCGCGCCCCGGAGCGCTCGAAAAGCGGCATCTCGAGCTGTGCCTCGAGATTGGCGATCGTATAGCTGACGACCGACTGTGCGCGATTCAGCGCGCGCGAAGCGGCCGAAAAGCTGCCGGTCTCGGCAACGGTCAGAAACACCTGCAATTGGTCCAGAGTCGGGTTCGGAAGCATCTTCCATCCATTCCATCGATAGTTTCGATCGACATTATCTCCGTTTTTTCGATAGCAGGCCAGACTTATTTTCCTGTTCGACACCGCGGCTCACCTCCCAGCAACGAGCCGTTCCGTTCAATTCGAAAGGAAATGATCCATGTCGTCCATTCTTCTTCTGACGTCCAGCCCGCGTGCCGAATCGCTCTCGACGCCGATCGCCGCCGATCTCGCCGAGAAGCTGAAAAACCAGAAACCGGGCAGCGTCGTCGTCCGCCGCGACCTTGCCGCCACCCCGCTGCCGCATATCGACGACCTCTTCACCGGCGCGATCCGCAAGCCGGCGGAAGCCCGCACCGCCGAAGAGATCGCAGCCATCAAGACCTCCGACGAACTGGTCGCCGAACTGTTTGCCGCCGACACGATCGTCATCAGCACCGGCCTGATCAACTTCAACATCTATTCGTCGCTGAAGACCTGGATCGACAATGTCGCCCGCGCCGGCGTGACCTTCAAGTATACGGAAAGCGGCCCGGTCGGCCTCGTAACCGGTAAGAAGGTCTATGTGGTACTTGCTTCCGGCGGCGTCTATTCGCAGGGACCGGCTGCTCCCCTGAACCATGCCGTGCCTTACCTGAAATCGGTTCTCGGCTTCCTCGGTATCACCGATATCGAAACCATCTATGTCGAAGGCCTGGCTTTTGGCCCGGAAGCCGCTGAAAAGGCCATCGGCGCCGCCAAGTCGCGCGTCGAGGAAATCGCACTCGCCGCATGATCGGCTTTCGAAGCCTCCATCGAACGGCCGGCACCTGCCGGCCGTTCGTCATTTGTCGATATCGGCGACGAAATCCCGGATCGTCTCCAGGATTTCGCCCGAAAGAGCCTCATCCGAGGAAACCCTGGCAAGGCCGACGCCGCCTGCCATCATCGCGAAAGCCATGATTGCCTTTCGCCGTCTTTCCGCTTCATTTGCTCCCGTGGCCTTGCTCGCCAAAGCCTCGAAATTGCGTTCGAGCCGCTCCGTCGCAATGCGCCGCGCCTTCTCGCCGCTGCGGGACAGATCCGAGGTCAGTGCGGCAAAAGGGCAGCCATCGCCGGGGTTGTCGCGATGATAGGCGCTGACATAACGATCGGCGATATCCGCCGCGGTCATCTCTGCCGGGTTCACTCCTTCGGCCTCAAGCCCGCGTCCCCATGAATCGAAGGCGAACTGGACTGCCTCGGCGACGAGATCGTCGCGGGAGGCGAAGTGCTTGTAGAAGCCGCCGACAGTCAGCCCGGCTTCCTTCATCAGGTCGGCGACGCCGATACCGTCAAGCCCCTCCTCGCGCAGCCGCTTCGAAGCGGTCTCGACGATCTTCTCGTGCGTCTTCTGTTTTTCCAGTTGCGAACGTCCCATCGGATTCTCCCCGTATTACGTCTTGACTTACATGGATTACAATTATAATCCTTGTAGCTAACGATCATAATCCAGATCGTTGTCATTTCCAAGAGGAGCATGCATCATGCGTCTAAGAAACAAGGTCGCCCTCATCACCGGGGGCAACAGCGGTATCGGTCTTGCAACCGCCAAGGTGTTCATCGATGAGGGTGCCAAGGTGGTGATCACCGGCCGCAACCCGGAAACGCTTGCCGCCGCCGAAAAGGCGCTTGGGGCCGGCGTGCTGGCGCTGAAGGTCGATGTCACCGATGCCGCCGCCACCGAGAAGGCTTTTGCGGAGGCTGCCGCAAAGGTCGGCAAGTTCGACATCGTCTTCGCCAATGCCGGCATCGGCGGCGCAACACCGCTCGGTGACACCTCGCCGGAGCAGTTCAATCGGATCATCAGCACCAATCTGACGGCAGTGTTCTTCACCGTGCAATCGGCCCTGCCGCATCTCAACGACAGCGGCTCGGTCATTCTCAACGGCTCGGTGCATGCCGTGCTCGGCGCTCCCGGCTGGTCGGCCTATGCGGCCACCAAGGCTGCGGTGCGCGCGATGACGCGCAATATGGCGTCGGAACTCGCGCCGCACGGCATCCGTGTCAACCAGGTGACTCCTGGCGGCACGAAGACACCGATCTGGTCGCCGATGGCACCCACAGAAGATGCGATGTCGGCGCTCGAGGCTCGCATGGGCGGCCTGAGCCCGCTCGGCCGCATGAGCGAAGCCGACGAAATCGCCAAGGCGGCGCTCTATCTGGCATCGGACGATTCCGCCAATGTCACCGGCATCGAGATCACCGTCGACGGCGGCATGACGAGCGCACCCTCCGGGGCCAAGATCTTCCGCGCCGCCTGACTGAAGTGGGGGGTTGGCAACACCTGCCCATCCCCCGCTCCCTGCGCATCTGCGGGATTGTTGGCCGAAACGGACCAACTGATCGACCGGCCGGCCTGGCCGTAGAGCCTGGCTACGACGCGCGCCGGCCGGTCGACCATCCCACTCCGTTTGGATCAACAGAATGATTCAATCTAATCAGGAAAGGCTCTAACTCGGTTGCATCATACCGGAGCGGCCGACGACGCAGTTGCGGCCGCTTTTCTTTGCCGCGTAGAGCCTGCCGTCGGCGGCGGTGAGCACCGTCGTAAAGCTGATGCCGTCCTCGTCAGCTGTGGCAACGCCGATGCTGACCGTCACCGGCTTGTTATCCGGTGTTTTGACGCTGGTCTCGATCGTCCAGCGCAGGCGGTCGGCAAGGAGCAGCCCTTCTTCGTGGCTTGTGCCGGGGCAGACGGCGACGAATTCCTCGCCGCCGAAGCGGAAGATGCGGTCGCTTGATCGCAGTGTCGTGCCGAGCCGGGCGGCGATCGCCTTCAGCACCTCGTCGCCCTGAAGATGGCCATGACCGTCGTTGACATCCTTGAAGTGATCGGCGTCGATAATGAGGACGGTGGCAAACAGCCCCTGCCTCAGGGCCTCCCGCAGCATCAGCGGCGCTTCGAGTTCCATGCGCGTGCGGTCATAAACGCCGGTGAGCATATCGCGGCCGGTGCGCTCCAGAAGATCGTTATAGCGCTCGCGAAAGGTGAGATCACCAAAGACGTCGCTGATGGAGCGCGCGGCGGCGTCGGCGCCAAGGCGGCGGATTCGATATTCATAGACGGCAAACATCGCCCCATAGAGGCAGACGGAGAGCATTTTCGCCTTCCAGCCACCCCAGAATACGGCGACCGGAACGTCGAGGAAATAGTGAAGCGCGGCAAAGAAGCCAACCTGGTCGAAAGTCAGCAGCACAAAGCCGGAGATCATGAAACGCAGAACGACACGCCTGCGGAAGAAATCGCCGAGTTTTTCATAGAGCAGAATGATGCCGAGCGAATCGACGTAGAGCAGCGCCGTGCCCCAGATCATCAGCCAACCCATCTCCTTCAGGAAATCGACATCGGGCGTGTGGTTCGACGACAGCTGCAGCGGCTGGTGCAACTGCAGCACCCAGGCGATGCCGACGGTCAGCAGATTGCCGAGAAACAAGCCGTAGATCGGCTGGCGCACCGTCGCGGCATCCTCCCACAGATACAGCATCAGGATCATCATCAGCTTGCCGGAGAAGAAGACCGAAGACCCCGGGGACACGTCGCCGAACGGCAGCGAGACGTAAAAGACCGCCGCTAGGTAGGTCTCCATGAAATGCATGACGCCGAGCGCCGTCAAAAAAACCCCGAGGCCGAGCCGATGGCGGAAATGCAGAAGCGTCACCATCAGCACGAAATAGGCAATGGCTTCGACGACGAAGAGCGCGAGGTTGATAGTCTCCATCACGGCACCGCGGCGTCCGGGAGGCGCCTTCGCGGCCGGGCGGGCGCTGCGATAACGGCAGCGGATCCCTTGATCGATCGTCTGAAAAATTGAAGCACAAGAGCGGCCCTGCAAATCCTGCAAGCGATAGCTTTCGCCGCAATCCTTTAAGATTGCGTGTGCAAGATCACATGACCGGGATCAGAACCAGAACTTGAAAAGCAAGAAAACTCCCCCGGCCGGGATTCGGGTTTCAGACCTGACGGATCTTCTCGCCATCGCTGAAGAGTGACGAACCATGCTGATCGATAATCTGCTGCGCCTTGCGCACCGTGCATTCGATCGCATCGTCGGAGGAGGAAAACATATCGGCACGGATGAAATTGCGCACCAGCACCTCGTCGCCGACCTTCTTTTCGATGCGGCCGGCCAGACGATACTGGCTGCCTTCCTTGCGCGGCTCCGCATAAATCGTGCAATCGCCGTAAAGCTGCGGCTCGCCGGACGGGCCTGCCGCCTGCGAGGCTGGTTTAGCCCCGCCGGAGAACATCGAAAAGAGATTTGAAAAGAATGAAGCCATGACGCGTCTCTAGCACGGCGGCCTTGCGATCGCCAAGTCAAATGATCAAGTTAGCGAGGATCTCGTTCTCGGTGATATCCTCGTAACCCATGCCGGAAGCTTCGAAATTCGCAATCAGCCGGGCGAAGTTCTCAGGCGCCTTGGTTTCGATGCCGATCAGGATCGAGCCGAAGTTGCGCGCCGATTTTTTCAGATATTCGAAGCGGGCGATATCGTCGTCGGGGCCGAGCAGATTGAGAAAATCCCTGAGCGCCCCGGGGCGCTGGGCGAGCCGCAGGATGAAGTATTTCTTCAGCCCTGCGTAACGCATGGCTCTTTCCTTTACGTCAGGCAGGCGCTCGAAATCGAAATTGCCGCCGGAGACAACGGCGACGATGCTCTTGCCGCGGATTGCCTGGGCGTCCATCGCAGCGACCGCCGTCAGCGACAGGGCGCCGGCCGGCTCCAGTACGACGCCCTCCACGTTCAGCATCTCCTGGATGGTGACGCAGATGGCGTTTTCCGACATCAGTTGCACTTGGCTTGCCGGGAAATCACGAAGGGCGGCGAAATTCAGGTCGCCGATGCGGGCGACCGCTGCGCCGTCGACAAAGTTGTCGACCTTGGCAAGCGTCGTCACCTTGCCTGCCTCAATGCTGCGCCTGAGGCTCGGCGCGCCGGCCGGTTCGGCGAAGACGAAGGCCGATTTCTGCACGATGCCGTCGAGATGACCGGTGATGCCGGCGGCCAGTCCGCCGCCGCCGACCGGCAGAATCACCATGTCAGGCACCGTTCCCTCGGGCAGCTGCTGCATGATCTCGGCAGCGACCGTCGCCTGCCCCTCGATGATATCGGCATGGTCGAAGGGCGGCACCATGACGCCGCCGACCGCCTCGACATGCTCGCGCGCCGCCTGATAGCACTGGTCGAAAAAGTCGCCGAACAGCCGGATGGTGATGAATTCAGCGCCGAACATGCGAGTCTTGTCGATTTTCTGCTGCGGCGTCGTCACCGGCATGAAGACGACGCCCGGCACGCCGAAATGACGGCAGACATAGGCAAAGCCCTGGGCGTGGTTGCCGGCCGAGGCGCAGACGAAGGTCTTGCCGGCCGCCCCCTGCCCGATCGCCTTGCGGAAGAAGTTGAAGGCGCCGCGGATCTTGTAGGAGCGCACCGGCGACAGATCCTCGCGCTTCAGCCATATGTCGGCGCCGTAGCGGGCCGAGAGATGGTCATTGAGCTGCAGCGGCGTTGCCGGAAAGAGGCTGCGCATTGCCTCTTCGGCGCTTTCGACTTCAAGTCTCGTCACGGGCGTGGTCCGTTCTCATGATTGGTCACCGCCGCTATGGCACAGGCCGGCGGCCAAAGGAAAGGGTTCACTGATCGGCCGGCCCAGCCCATAGAGCCTTTCTTAAGCCAATCGCAAAATCGGCGGCAGATGAACTGATTTTAACTGTCAATGAAAAGGCCTGCCACTTATATGGAGCGATGATGATCTTCAAATTCGCAAGACCGCTCGCCTGGCTGCTGCTCGCCCTCATCCTGTTTGTCACGGTTTCGCCGATCGGGCTGAGACCGAATACGGTGACGACGGTCGATGCGGACCGCGGCACCGCCTATGTTCTGCTCGGCCTCTCCTTTGCTCTCGCCTATCCGAAGCAGTGGAAACTGGTGGCCGTGCTGCTGATCGTTGGGGCGGTCGCCATCGAATATCTGCAGTATTTCGCGCCGACCCGCCATCCGCGCCTGCATGACGCGGGCATCAAGGCCATGGGCGCCGCCCTCGGCCTCGTTGCCGGCTGGGTGATCAACAGATGGCGCGAGAGCAGAGCTCCAAGCGGCCTGCCTTTCACAGAACGCTAATTATTGCGAATCAGAAACCCGGCAAATCCATTGCCCAGAAAAACAGCGGTATCGCAGCCACAGCAGTTGCAAGAACAAATGCGACGCTCGTCTTGAAGATCCGGACGCGCCGAACCCTGGTCCCGCTCCAATCGTAAACCATCGTCTTACTCCCACAAGACAACACTTACTCGCCGCGGCGCAATCCTTGCACCGAAAATGTCATTGTCAAGCAACAACGCGCTTTTTTGCGCGCAATATACAGGCATATTCAAACAGGATTATAAAGATTGTTGCAGCGAACCGGGGCATTATCGAACCAGTCCGCCTTCGTTCCCGACGGAACTACGGCGCGACAGCCTTCGCTTGGCTGCTCTCTTCGGCTCGCCGAGCCGAAGCTCACAGAGCGTAGGCTGGTGCGGGCGACGGGGATCGAACCCGTATAGCCTAAGGCCGAGGGATTTTAAGTCCCTTGCGTCTACCAGTTTCGCCACGCCCGCTTGCGGCGTTTTCAATATCTCGCGTCACCGACTATGGGAAGAGCCGTGGGGCGTAAAAATAAGATCAGCTCTGCCGGCAGCGCCCCGGAATGAATGAGCAGGCATTTCAGCGCGAAAGAGACGCATCGGTCGGTGCCAAAGAGCATGATATCGTCGGAAAACCGCTCACACTTTTCCGCATCACGCGCGAGTGTTTGCAAAGCGGCCCGAGGGCGCTACCTATTGACCAGCCTCACATCACGGAACATCCCATGAGCCATGACACCGTCGTCACCGCCGCCATGCTCGCCATCGGCGACGAACTCCTTTCCGGCCGCACCAAGGACAAGAATATCGGCCACCTCGCCGATCTGCTCACCCTGTCAGGCATCGATCTCAAGGAAGTGCGCATCGTCGCCGACGACGAGGAGGCGATCGTCGAGGCGCTGAATGCGCTTCGCCCTCGATATGATTACGTCTTCACCTCGGGCGGGATCGGGCCGACGCATGACGACATCACCGCCGATGCAATCGCCAAGGCTTTCGGACTGCCCTGCGAATATGACGAAGCGGCAATGACCCTGCTGGCCGATATGTACCGTCGCCGCGAGATGGACTTCACCGAGGCGCGCCAGCGCATGGCGCGCATGCCGCGGGGTGCCGTTCATATCCCCAATCCGGTGTCGACGGCGCCGGGCTTCATCATCGGCAATGTCTATGTCATGGCCGGCGTGCCGCAGGTCTTTCAGGCCATGGTCGACAATGTGCTGCCGACGCTTCGCACCGGCACGCCGCTGCTCTCGCTCGCCATCGCCTGCCCTTACGGCGAGGGTGATATCGGCACCCCGCTTGCCGCGATCCAGAAAGCGCATCCGGACACCAGCATCGGTTCCTACCCACGTTATCTCGGCCAGAAATTCTCGACCGAGATCGTCGTGCGCGGCCGCTCGCAACCGGCAATCGATGCAGCCGGCGCCGAGGTGCATGCGATGATCGACGCCATCGGCCGGAACAAGGCGATCGCAAAAAACCATTCTGCCGAGGCTTGAGGGACTGGACTTGATTCCCGTCATGGAACGGGAGAACGGTCCGGTGCATTCCGTCCCTCGCGCACGTCATTTCAGCGCAAGGAGAATTGATATGTCCTACAAAACCATCCTCGCCATTCTCGATACGGCAGACAATAGCGCCGTCGTTGCCGATTTCGCCTTTGCGATTGCCGCAGAAAGCGGTGCTCACGTGATCGGCCTGCATGCCGAAACCATCTCGGCCGTGCCGCTGGTGGCGCCGATGGAAATTCCCGATCCCGTCGCGGTGCAGGCGCTGCAGGATATGGCGCATGGTGAAACGGTCGCCGTCGAGCGCATCTTTCAGGCGAAAGCGCAGGCCGCCGGCGCCTCCTCGGAATGGCGCAGCTTTGCCACCTCCACCGGTTACGGTTCCGCACCGCTGATCGAAAGCGCCCGCAGCGCCGATCTTCTGATCGCATCGCAGGCCGACCCGGACAATCCCTCCGACAGCCATGTCGACGTCGACAGCTTCCTCTTCGAAACCGGGCGACCGGTGCTGATGATCCCTTACGTTATCCGCCAGCCGAGGCCGATCAAGCGCGTGCTGATCGCCTGGAATGGCTCGAAGGAGGCGGCGCGCGCGACCTTCGATGCGCTGCCCTTCCTGAAAGCGGCCGAGGAAGTGGAGATTTTTTCGGTCGACCCGGCCGATACCGCCCTGCAGTCGCCGCTCACATCAGGCGCCGAGATCGCCGCTGCACTTGCCCGCCATGGCGTGAAGACGACGCTTGCGACGGGCCACAGCGTCGACAGGAATACCTCGCATGTCATCGAAAACCGGCTGTCGGACAGCAGCATCGACCTTCTCGTCATGGGCGCATATACCCATTCCCGGCTCTGGCAGGCGATCTTCGGCGGCACGACGAAGAGCCTGCTGCAATCGATGACGGCGCTGACGCTGTTGTCGCGATGAGCGGCTGCTCTTGCGTTTTACCGCCAAATCCCGCTAATTGCTGCCACCGATGAAGGCTTCCAGCCCCGGCCACGCCTCGCGCAGTAGCACGTGCGATCTCGCGCGGCAGCTCGCGATCTCGCGCAGTTCCGGCTGCGCGATTTGCGTTTTGCCGCTGAAGCCGTCCGGTCGCCGACAAACGGCGTGTCCTCTCAATCATGCCGCGGAGCAGCCCTATGTCCCTTCCCGATAAAGCCTTTCCCGTTTCCTGGGATCAGTTCCACCGCGATGCGCGCGCACTTGCCTGGCGGCTTGCCGGCCTCGATCAGGCCTTCAAGGCGATCGTCTGCATCACCCGCGGCGGCCTCGTTCCGGCCGCAATCATCTCGCGCGAACTGAACATCCGGCTGATCGAGACCGTCTGCATCGCCTCCTACCACGACTATGTGAACCAGGGCGACATGGTGCTCCTCAAGGGAATTGCGCCGGAGCTTACCGAAAACGGCGGCGAAGGCGTGCTCGTGGTCGACGATCTGACGGATACCGGCAAAACAGCCGCACAGGTGCGCACCATGCTGCCGAAGGCGCATTTCGCCTGCGTCTATGCCAAGCCGAAGGGCGTGCCGACCGTCGACACCTTCATCACCGAGGTCAGCCAGGACACCTGGATCTATTTCCCCTGGGACATGGGCTTCACTTATCAGGAACCGATCGCCAAGGGCGCGCGCTAACCGCCGCTATCCGGAGTGCGCCGGCATTCTCGGCGCACTTCGACAGCGCTCGCCGGCTCAGCGAATCGGCATGCGCATTTGTGCCGGAAATGCCATCACAAGATTTGCCGCAGGACGCTTTTTTGCCGCTACGAGATTTTCCTTAGCCGGCGACACCCGCAAGTCCTTGTATTTTCAGCACTCCCCGACTTTCCCCAATCTCCACAGGCGCATCCACAAGATGTTGTGGTTACCATTCAATTAAAAACCAGCCCTTGACGGAATCAGCTGTTTCAAACTTTATTGTTCGTGATGTTGCGGCGGCGACAGGACCGGAGGTTACGAGCCCGGTTCCCTTTGAAAAACAAGACGCAGATTGAGGGCATGCGCCGGAACCGGTTCAGGCCCGAGGGAATCTCTGCGCAGTTTTCAGCCTCCAAAAAAAGTGACATCGGGACTGGCGATAATAAGTTGTTAATACTATATTTAGTGTTTGCAGCCACCATCACCACAAGATACAGGAAAGCCATCTCCGGATGACACCCCTGTGACAATACGGAAACGAGACTGGCTGCACGACGACAATGTGCCGCCGGATAGGAAATTTGCGCCCAGGGGACGGGCGCCAACGCGAGGTCAAGACTATGCGCATCGAACGTCGTTTCACGAAGGCCGGCCAAGGCGCCTATGCGGATATCGAATTCCGCAAGGCGACGAGCGAGATCAAGAACCCGGATGGGTCGATCGTCTTCCGCCTCGAGAATATCGACGTTCCCGCGCAGTTCTCCCAGGTCGCGACCGATGTTCTGGCGCAGAAATATTTCCGCAAGGCCGGCGTTCCCACTCGTCTGAAGAAGGTCGAGGAAAACGACGTTCCTTCCTTCCTGTGGCGCTCCGTTCCCGATGATGCCGCGCTGAAGACCCTGCCCAAGGAGGAGCAAACCGGTTCCGAAATCGATGCGCGCCAGGTCTTCGACCGTCTCGCCGGCACCTGGACCTATTGGGGCTGGAAGGGCGGCTATTTCTCTTCGGAAGAAGATGCTGCCGCCTTCAAGGACGAGCTCGCCTATATGCTCGCCACCCAGCGCGTCGCCCCGAACTCGCCGCAGTGGTTCAACACCGGCCTGCACTGGGCCTATGGCATCGACGGCCCTGGCCAGGGTCACTTCTACGTCGACCCCTTCACCGGCAAGCTGACCAAGTCCAAGTCGGCCTACGAACATCCGCAGCCGCATGCCTGCTTCATCCAGTCGGTCGAAGACGACCTCGTCAACGAAGGCGGCATCATGGACCTTTGGGTGCGTGAAGCCCGCCTCTTCAAATACGGCTCCGGCACCGGCTCCAACTTCTCGATGCTGCGCGGCGAAGGCGAAAAGCTTTCCGGCGGCGGCCGCTCCTCCGGCCTGATGAGCTTCCTGAAGATCGGCGACCGCGCCGCCGGCGCCATCAAATCGGGCGGCACGACGCGCCGCGCCGCCAAGATGGTGGTCGTCGACATCGACCATCCCGATATCGAGGAATACATCAACTGGAAGGTCAAGGAAGAGCAGAAGGTCGCCGCTCTCGTCACTGGCTCGAAGATCGTCGCCAGGCACCTGAAGGCGATCATGAAGGCCTGCTTCAACTGCGAAGGCGGCGATAATGGCGATTGCTTCGATCCGGCCAAGAACCCTGCCCTCAAGCGCGAAATCCGCGCCGCCAAGAAGGACCAGGTTCCGGAAAACTACGTCCAGCGCGTCATCCAGTTCGCCCGCCAGGGCTACAAGGATCTCGAATTCAAGACCTACGACACGGATTGGGATTCGGAAGCCTACCTCACGGTATCCGGCCAGAACTCCAACAACTCCGTTTCGATCAAGGACGACTTCCTGCGTGCGGTCGAGGATGACGGCGAATGGAAGCTGACCGCCCGTAAGGACGGCCGGGTGATGAAGACGCTGAAGGCGCGCGACCTCTGGGAAACGATTTCCTATGCCGCCTGGGCTTCGGCCGATCCGGGCATCCACTTTAACACGACCATGAACGACTGGCACACCTCGCCGGCCGGCGGCCCGATCCGCGGCTCGAACCCGTGCTCGGAATACATGTTCCTCGACGACACGGCCTGCAACCTCGCCTCGCTGAACCTCTTGCAGTTCAAGGACAAGGCCACCAAGCGCATCAATATCGGCGACTATGAACATGCAGTTCGCCTGTGGACCGTCGTGCTCGAAATCTCGGTGATGATGGCGCAGTTCCCGTCGAAGCGCATTGCCGAACTCTCCTACGAATACCGCACGCTCGGCCTCGGCTACGCCAATATCGGCGGCCTGCTGATGTCGTCGGGCATTCCCTACGACTCCGCTGAAGCCCGTGCCATCGCCGGTTCGCTGACCGCAATCATGACCGGCATCTGCTATGCGACCTCGGCCGAAATCGCCGGCGAGCTCGGCCCCTTTCCGAATTTCGCGCCGAACCGCGAGAGCATGCTCAGGGTCATTCGCAATCATCGCCGCGCCGCTTATGGCGAAACCTCCGGCTATGAGGCGCTATCGATCGATCCGGTTGCGCTGATCCATTCGGAAAACCCCGACCAGGATCTTGTAGTCCATGCCAAATCGGCCTGGGACAAGGCGCTCGAACTCGGCGAAAAGCATGGCTACCGCAATGCACAGGTCTCGGTCATTGCGCCGACAGGCACGATCGGCCTCGTCATGGATTGCGACACCACCGGCATCGAGCCTGACTTCGCCCTCGTCAAGTTCAAGAAGCTCGCCGGCGGCGGCTACTTCAAGATCATCAACCGCGCCGTGCCGGAAGCGCTTCGCACGCTCGGTTATTCCGAAAGCCAGATCGCCGAGATCGAAGCCTATGCCGTCGGCCACGGCAACCTGAACCAGGCGCCGGCGATCAACCCGTCGACGCTGAAGGCCAAGGGCCTGACCGACGAGAAGGTGGAAGCCGTCAATGCCGCGCTGAAGAGCGCCTTTGACATCAAGTTCGTCTTCAACCAGTGGACGCTCGGCGCCGACTTCCTCAAGGAGACATTGAAGGTTTCCGACGAGCAGCTCGCCGACATGAGCTTCAACCTGCTCGACCATATGGGCTTCTCGAAGAAGGACATCGAAGCCGCCAACATCCATGTCTGCGGCGCGATGACGCTGGAAGGCGCGCCCTTCCTCAAGGCCGAGCATTTGCCGGTCTTCGATTGCGCCAATCCCTGCGGCAAGATCGGCAAACGCTATCTCTCCGTCGAAAGCCATATCCGTATGATGGCGGCTGCCCAGCCCTTCATCTCCGGCGCGATTTCCAAGACGATCAACATGCCGAACGAGGCGACCGTCGAGGATTGCAAGAACGCCTATATGCTGTCCTGGAAGCTAGGCCTCAAGGCCAACGCCCTCTATCGCGACGGCTCCAAGCTGTCGCAGCCGCTCAATGCCTCGCTGATCGAAGACGAGGACGACGAGGATGCGCTGGAGGAACTGCTGCAGGCGCCCGTCGCCGCCCAGGCTGTGACGGTCACCGAGAAGATCATCGAGCGAGTGATCGAACGGGTTTCGCGCGAACGCGAGAAGCTGCCGAACCGCCGCCAGGGCTATACCCAGAAGGCCGCCGTCGGCGGACACAAGGTCTATCTCAGAACCGGCGAATTCGGCGACGGCCGCCTCGGCGAGATCTTCATCGACATGCACAAGGAAGGGGCTGCTTTCCGTGCGATGATGAACAACTTCGCCATCGCCATCTCGCTCGGTCTGCAATATGGCGTGCCGCTCGAGGAATATGTCGAGGCCTTCACCTTCACCAAGTTCGAGCCGGCCGGGATGGTCATCGGTAACGATGCGATCAAGAACGCCACCTCGATCCTCGACTATGTGTTCCGCGAACTCGCCGTCTCCTATCTCGGCCGCCATGATCTCGCCCATGTCGACACGTCCGACTTCTCGAACACGGCGCTTGGCAAGGGCATCCAGGAAGGCAAGACCAACCTGCTCTCCACCGGCTGGACCCGCGGCTACAAGCCGACGCTGGTCTCCGGCACCGGCGGCGAACGCCAGGCGGGCGAACCCAAGGGTGCTGCCACCGCAGCCCCTGCCCGCGCCGCCTCCACCGGCACCGTGACCGCCTTTGCAGGTGCCGCGGCCCGCAAGCTGGAGCCGACAGTTGCCGTCTCCACCTCCGAAATCGTCGCCTTCAAGCGCGACTACGAGGAACGCGCCAAGGAATTGGCCGAGGAGATCGCCGAAGAGATAAGCGAGGAAATCACCAGCGACGCCACCGCCCTCTTCTCCGACAAGGCGGCAGCTGACGCAGCGACGGCGAAGACCGAAGCCAAGAAGGTGGAAGCCGAACGCCGCCAGCGCTCAATTATGCAGGGCTATACCGGCAACATGTGCTCGGAGTGCCAGAACTTCACGATGGTGCGGAATGGGACGTGCGAGAAGTGCGACACGTGCGGCGCGACGAGCGGGTGCAGCTGAGCAGGCTTGCAGTTCTTAAGTGTCTGTTGAGAAATCGAAGCTAGTTCTGGCCAAAAGCCTCTGAAATTGGCCATTTCCGACAGAAGCAATGGCCAGCCCGTCTGGGCACTTAAAGTGCCCGGACGGTGGCCCGTTTTGCGAATTCGCAGCAAATACCCTGCCTGCATAAGCCTGCAATCTGGGGTTTCGAAAAGGGTTGACGCCTGCTCGAAGACCTGCTGCGGTTCTCCTGGCATCGGAACTCAGGGCGACGTCCAGAGTTTCGTCAGCGAGGTCGAGCTTAATTCGATTTCGGACAAGACGCGTTCCAGGCTCGATCGCACACCGTCACGCCGAAACCCGCGGGATGCTCAAGTTTCGCAAAGGTGGGACGAAACGACTGACCTCCCTGTGACATCCGCCTAGTTTGCGAGCTGTATCGGAGGCCCTTCATGCTCCAGGAGTCAACACGCAACGAAGCTCTAACCGACGACATCGGCCTCGCGATAAAATGAAGCTGAACCCCATGCTGCCGAAACACCGCCTCATCCTTCTGCGCCATGCCAAATCCGCCTGGCCCGACGGTGTGGCCGACCGTGAACGGCCATTGGCGGATCGCGGGCGCAAGGCGGCATCCGTCATCGGCGCCTATATGGTGCGCGAAAAACTGATCCCCGATCTCGCCCTCGTCTCGCCGGCCCGCCGGGCGCAGGAAACCTGGAAGCTCGTCCGCGGGGCCATTTTGAAAAAGGTCGAACACGAGGCGGCGGATATCTACGAGGTGCCGGCCGAGCGCATGCTCGATGTGATCCGGGCCGTCGAACCTGGCATCCGCACGCTGCTCATCGTCGGCCACAATCCCGGCATGGAGAATGCGGCCTCGCTGATCGCGCCGGACGGCGATGCCGATGCCGTGAGATGCATGCGGGAGAAGTTCCCGACGGCAGGACTCGCCGTCATTGACCTCGATCTCGACGGATGGGACGAGATTGCGGCGGGCACCGGTTATCTCGAGCGGTTCGTAACGCCGAGATCCTTGGGATAACAAGGCCACTTTCCGATTTGAATTTAGTGGACATGGTGCACGGTTCCGATTCTGCCCGCGCCGGTCCGAACGGGCCGTCCACGGCAGAATGGTTCGACAGCGCCGACCTGGCCGGAGAAGCCGTTCTCGTCAACCAGTTGGGATCGATTCCACAAGGTAATCCATTGCGGGTATCTCTTCCCTATATGGCGGATGCTACACGCCGGGCAGCCGCTTCCCTCACCCGGTCAGAGTTCCGCCTTCGGGCTCTCCTTGGCCGGTACCTCAGGCCATTGTCAAAAGGGCAGAATGTTGAACAGGCACTTGCTCGCCCTCGCCGCCCAAGTCGGCGTCACGGTCCCGGCTGCCAATGGAGGGCCGGACGATGGAGTCGGTGGCGATTGGTAGAACCGGTTGAGCATCGCGTCACACACGTAGTGCCCCCAATTCGTCAGATGCTCCGTCTCTCTGGCGCCGAGGAAATGGAGGTAGGTGCCAACCTCGGAGGGAACGACCGAGGACGGCGGCAGTGTGTAAGAGGCGTATGGCTTGAGTTCGGCGTCCTTGCTGTCGATCGACCAATAAACGCCATGGGTTCTTGCACGCAGCGCCGATTTCGCAAGATCATCGAGGCCAAGCCTATCGGCCTGTGTTGCAGCCTTGAAGCCGCCGATCAAGTCTCGTCGCCGCAACGACCTCACCTGATTGTCCGTCGTATCGAGAACGCGTTTCAGCTGGGAGAGATAGTTCCAGTAACCGCGGCTCGAGGAACGCCAAGGCGCACCGGCGTCGCTGACAAGCAGGCAGTCGCAGCGTTTCAGCGCCGGTTCGATGCCGTGATTGTCGTAGACGCCGCCGTCGCTCAATATTGCCCGGCCCGGAGCAACCGGTTCGCCGACGGTGTCGTCGAGTTTTTCCCTCTCCCACGAAAATTGCGACAGGTCCAATCGCAGCGGTGACAACACGGGCGGAAATGCAGCTGAAGCGGCAACCGCGGTTGCGAGCGAAAGTGTCGGGTGGAACGACAAGCCGATCCTGTAATCCGCGATATAGCGGTTCGACATCCGGAAAAGCGAACCGGTGCTGAGATTGCTGGCGCAAAATACGAACCAGGGCGAGCTTGGAAGCTCGCGCAGGCTTGGCGATTTTCCATGGAACAGATGTCGCTCGTAGAGTTTCGCGGCTTCGTCCGCCGCGCTCGAAAAGGGATTGAACACGCCCTTCAGGAAGCTCGGCCCATCAGCGAATAGCTGACTGAAGGCCAGAACGTGATCCAGATATGCGGTCCTGAAGTTGACGGCGATGTCGTTCTCGAAGATCAGCCGGGGCCAGATGTAGGCGAGCAGGCCGGAAGCGATGGATCCGCCCGATACCGACGAGATCATACCGAGCTTCGCCAGAAGACCGGCCTCGTTGAGCCTCGCAAGCGAACCCGCATGGAAAAGCACGGCCCGATAGCCGCCGCCCGAAAGGCAGAGGCCGAGTTTATAACGCTCAGCGGGCTTCTCGGGGTCAACGGATCCCGACAAGACGGCATTCGATGGGGCATGCGCGTCTTCCGACATGCTCAGCCTCACTCAGGAATCTGAGTTTCCCAACATTTCCTCCTCCGGGCGAACCAGCGGTCGCTCGTCTTTGGGCCTGCGCGCTACTTACTCGTATAGCTCCGGGAGTTGGCATCGCATTTGTGCCACTCCCAGTTTATTTCGGCTTCATCCTTATAGCCATAGCACCAGTCGGCGCGATTGAGCAGCGAACCGAGTTCGTCGCGCCGTTTGCATGCCCGCAGCGTATCGGGTCCCTTGCGATCGACACTCGTGCGGCAGATGTCGTCCAGTCCTGTCCACTGATGGATCAACCGATCCGGCGCCTTTGCCCCCTTGTCCGTGGCGAGCACCTTTCCGGTCTCGGCCTCGATCTGCAGAGAGGCCATGTTCCACACGAAAGAGAATTCGGCCATCCCGGAGGACGTCTTACCCGTGTCTCTGTTTCCGGCAAACCACTCGACAATTCCCGACATTTCGCATTTTCCGGCACAGCTGGCCGTCACGGAGCCCGGCTTGACGCTGTAGATGCGCTCCGGCCAGCGTTGGGCGAAGGCTGCCTTTTCCTCCAGGACGGCATCTTTGTCGACCGAGTTTCCGAAGAAGGAGACCTCGTCGGCATAGACGCCCTTCATAAAGGCCAACGCCGAAGCACTGTCTTTCGACCATTCGTCATTGTATCGGTTGACGAAATCAACCGCCTCCGTGGTCAGGTCGCCGGGTTCGGAGGCGGCCATTTCCTCGGGATCGCTCGGGTCTGACGGCATGTCGCCGGGTGTTGCGCTCTCCTGCGGTGCGGCGCCCGGCGGGGGCGGCGCGCTTTCCTGTGCCGAGGGCATATCCTCGGGCGTGTTGATGTTCCAGTCCCGCATTTCCGCAGCGGTGAGATACCGTATATCGGTGTTGTCGATCGACAGGCTGAGCTGCAGCAGATTGGGGCTTACCCCCATCTCGGTGAGATAGCCGATGATCTCGCCGGTCAGTGCTTGAACAGTCGAGACGGCCAACTTGTTGTCGATGGCAACATCGTCGGACAGGGAAACCCGATGCACGCCGATAGAGCCCGGCTCGGCAAATCTTTCAACGCCACCGACGAAGGCGAAGGCGCAAGCCGACGCGCACTCGGCGGCTCTGATCTGTATCGTTTTTGCATTCAGGAGGCGGAGGGCCCGGCCGAACCTGATCGCTGCGACCACGTTTCCGCCGGGCGAGTCAAAGGTGACATAGCTCGGCTGGTACTGCGTATATTCGTCGACAAGCGTCATCGCATCGTCGGAACCCTCGAACACGCCTTTTATCGTCAGGGCGCGCTCTCCCGGCGCGGTCTCCAGACGTTGGTAGGAAATGGCCGCATGCCCCTCCCCGGCTATGGCGACGAACGCCAGCAGCATCGATATCAACGAGACGAATTTCCGCATTCTTCCCCAGCCCTCGAGCACCCGTACTTCTCCTGTCGTCATTCGCAGCATGGCTTGCGCATGTCTGTATAGCCGGACGATGAAAATTACCTGCTCCACCCCAGCCTCATCCGCGACCGGCCAAAACCAATAACGGTCCGAAGAACAATAGCTTCGCAGAGAATGTTGACAGCTGCCCCAGCAGCTCAGATCAATGCACAAGGGCGATCTTCTGGCAAGCGTCACAATCAGAAGTGATGAGACAAGGTAAATGCCGGCCCTCGCCGAAAAGGATCGCAGTTCACCAGACATCATAGACGCGTGCAATTGATATCGGCTATGTCGCCTGGACCGAGGCATTTGACCAGTGAGGCAGTTCGTGACTTCTTCCTATGACAACCACGCCCTTGACCTGAGGAATGATCCCGATTTCTTCGCCCTTCTTGCCGGCAGCTACCAGCGCATTGTCGGCCGCCGTCTTGTGGAGGATGGGCAAGGGCCGGACTGGCTTTACAGCCAAGCGCCTTTCGTGGTCCTCGCGCATAATACGCTGCCCGACCCGCGCTTCATCTATGCAAACAGGACTGCGCAGAACTGCTTCGAATATAACTGGGACGAATTCATCATGCTGCCGTCGCGACTATCGGCCGAGCAGCCTGATCGCGCCGAGCGCCAGCGGCTGCTCGATGCCGTCACGCGCGATGGTTTCGTCAATAACGGCCGCGGCCTCAGGGTCGCGAAATCGGGCCGCCGTTTCTGGGTCGAAAATTTCACTGTCTGGCAGCTTATCGATGAGACGGGCAAGCGGTTGGGCCAGGCTGCGATATTTTCATCGTGGCGGGACGCGTAGTTCCTACGGTTTCACGCGGTCCGGATGCGCTGCCTGAAAGGCGGGGAGTTCAGCGCATCTGGCGTCGATATCGCTGATGCGTCTGAAAGCAGTCATATCAACGCCCCAGCGGCGGGCATTGTAGACTTGGGGAACAAGGCAGAGATCGGCGATCGACGGCCTGCCGCCAAAGCTGAACGCGCCATCGGATTCGCCGAGCATGATCTCCAGCTTGCGAAGTCCATCGCCGATGAAATGCTTCATCCATTCCTCGCGAGCCTCGGCCTTGTCGGTCAGCGTCAGAAGATGCGAGACGACATGGAGGTTGCAGATCGGATGGATGTCCATGGCCATCGCATATGCGAGGGCGCGCACTCTGTGGCGATCGAAGCTATCCGATGGCAGCAATCCGTATTCCGGCCGAGACTCGGCCAGATATTCGATGATGGCCAGCGACTGTGCCAGCGTTTTCCCATCGATCACCAGTGTCGGCACGAGCCCCTGCGGGTTGAGCGCGAGGTAGTCCGGCATCTTGTGCGCACCGTCGAGCAAGTTGATCGGCACCGTCTGATAGTCGAGGCCCAGAAGATTGAGCGCGATCCGCACGCGATAACTCGCCGATGATCGCCAGTAGTCGTAGAGAATGATCTCGTTCATCCCCCGGCAGCTCCCTCGTATCTTCCCACCATCTGCTCGATTGCCCCGAAGATCGAATGGCCGGCATGATCCTTCATCTCGATGCGGACCTGGTCGCCGAACCTCATGAAGGGGGTCTTCGGCGATCCGCTCTCGATGGCCTCGATCATTCTCAATTCGGCAATGCAGGAGTATCCATCTCCTCCCACGCCCACCGGCTTGCCGGGGCCGCCGTCGAGCTTGTTGGAGATCGTGCCGGAGCCGATGATCGTACCGGCCACGAGGTGGCGGGTTTTGGCGGCATGGGCAATCAGCTGGCCGAAGTCGAATGTCATGTCGACGCCGGCATTCGCCTTGCCGAACGGCTTGCCATTCAAGCTTACGAGCAGCGGCAGATGCAGCTTGCCGCCATCCCAGACGTCCCCAAGCTCGTCCGGCGTCACCGCAACCGGAGAAAATGCCGAAGCGGGCTTGGACTGGAAGAAACCGAAGCCCTTGGCAAGCTCCTCCGGGATCAGGCCGCGCAGCGACACGTCGTTGACGAGCATCAGCAGCTGGATGGCGCCGCGCGCAGCCTCGGGGCTGGCTCCCATAGCAACATCGCCGGTGATAACGGCAACCTCGCCCTCCATGTCGATCCCGTAGGCCTCATCCGCCACGAGGATCGGATCGCGCGGCGCGAGGAAACCATCCGAGCCGCCTTGATACATCAGCGGATCGGTCCAGAAGCTTGCCGGCATTTCGGCGCCGCGCGCCTTGCGCACCAGTTCGACGTGGTTGACGTAGGCCGAGCCGTCGGCCCATTGATAGGCGCGCGGCAAAGGCGATGCGGCGTCGTGTTCGTGAAAGCGGATGGTCGGCTGAGCCCCCGTCTCGATGCCTTCGGCAACCAGCCGAAGTCTCGGAGCGACATGCTCCCAGTCGTCGAGCGCCGCCTGCAGGGTGCGGGCGATGTGGCCGACCTCTGAACAGCGGGTCAAATCGCGGGAAACGACGACGAGGCGGCCGTCCCTGGTGGAGTCCTTCAAGGTCGCAAGTTTCATGTCGCAGTTCCAGTGCCGGAGGGGCGGATCTTCATTTGATGCCCGGGGTCCCATCGAACTTGCGTTCCAGGCCATCCCAGCATTCGAGGTAATCCTCCTGCAGCGTTTCGAGCTCGGCTGCGTATTTCGTCAGCTGCTGCGGGTAGCGGGTCTCGAACATGAAGGCCATTGTGTGATCGAGCTTCACCGGTTTGAGTTCGCTGTTGGACGCCTTGTCGAAGGCGAGCGCATCCGGCCCATGGGGCAGCATCATGTTGTGCAGGCTGATGCCGCCCGGCACGAAGCCCTCCTCCTTGGCGTCATATTGACCATGGATCAGGCCCATGAACTCGCTCATGATGTTGCGGTGGTACCAGGGCGGCCGGAAGGTGTGCTCGGCGACCAGCCAACGCGGCGGAAATATCACGAAATCGACATTCGCCGTACCCGCATCTTCGGTCGGCGCAGTCAGCACCGAAAAGATCGACGGATCGGGATGATCGAAGCTGATCGCGCCCACCGGCGAAAACGTTCGCAAGTCATATTTGTAAGGTGCGTAATTGCCGTGCCAGGCGACCACATCAAGCGGCGAGTGGCCGATCTCGGTGACATAGAATTTGCCGCACCATTTCACATGGACGCGGCAGGGTGTTTCCTTGTCCTCAAAGGCGGCGACCGGCGTCTTGAAGTCGCGCGGGTTTGCCAGACAATTGGCGCCGATCGGCCCGCGGTCCGGCAATGTGAATTTCGCGCCGTAGTTCTCGCAGATATAGCCACGCCAGACCGTCTGCTCGCCGACTGTCGTGACCTTGAACATCATGCCGCGGGGGACGAGGCATATCTCCAGCGGCTCGACGTCCATGATGCCCGTTTCGGTGAACACTCTGATGGCGCCGAGCTGCGGCACGATCATCAGTTCGCCGTCAGCGTTGAAGAAATAATCGTCGACCATGTCTTCGTTGAAAACATAGGCATGCGCCGACATGCCGACCTGAGTCACGGCATCGCCTGCCGTAGTCATCGTCCGCACTCCCTCCAGAAAGGTCAGCTTCTCCTCAGGCGCGGGGATGGGATCCCAGCGAAGCTGGCCGAGCGGCAGCGAATGTTCGTCCAGGCAAGGCGCGGTTTTCCAGAGCGGATAGGAGGCGTTCGAGAAGCGGCGGCTGTGACGCACGCTCGGGCGAATGCGGTACAGCCAGGACCGTTCATTCGTCCCGCGCGGCGCGGTGAAGGGCGAGCCGGAAAGCTGTTCGGCATAAAGGCCGTAATTGCATTTCTGCGGGCTGTTCTGGCCCTGCGGCAAAGCGCCGGGCAGCGACTCCGTCTCGAAGTCGTTGCCGAAACCCGGCATATATTTCAGCCTGTTTGCCGTCGCCGCTTCCGCATCGGCGGCCTGGATCGATGTCTGGTCCATGCTCAACTCCTCCCCGAAAACTCTACTGCGCCGTAGAGTTTACTCCGCTGCCGTGCCGATGACACCACGCTTGATCTGATCGGCTTCGATCGACTCGAAAAGCGCACGGAAGTTGCCTTCGCCGAAGCCCTCATCACCCTTGCGCTGGATGAATTCGAAGAAGATCGGGCCGATCACCGTCTTGGAAAAGATCTGCAGCAGGATTTTCGTCATGCCGCCGTTCACCACACCTTCGCCGTCGATCAGAATGCCGTGCTTCTTCATGCGGTCGATCGGCTCCCTATGGCCGTTCACACGCTCATAGGACATATCGTAATAGGTCTCTGGAGGCCCCGGCATGAAGCGCAGGCCGTTATCAGCAAGCCGGTCGGTCGCTTCGTATATATCCTCCGTTCCGACGGCGATGTGCTGAATGCCCTCGCCCCGGTACTTCTTCAGATATTCCTCGATCTGGCTGGTGTCGTCCTTCGATTCATTCAACGGTATGCGGATCTTGCCGCAGGGCGAGGTGATGGCGCGGCTGACGAGGCCGGTGATGCGCCCATCAATATCGAAGAAGTGGATCTGCTTGAAGTTGAACAGATTGCGGTAGAAATCCCACCACTTGTCCATGTTGCCGCGGAAGACGTTGTGGGTGAGATGGTCGAGATAATAAAAGCCAATCCCGGTGGGATTCGGATTGGGCTCGCCAAGCCAATCGAACTCAGCCTCGTAAGCCGATCCCTTTGCCCCATAGGTCTCGACGAAATAGAGCAGCGAGCCGCCAATGCCGACAATCGCGGGAACGTCGAGCACTTTGTCATTTCCTTCATAGGGAACGGCGCCATTCGACACGGCGTGATCGAAGGCGTGCCTGGCATCGACCACGCGCCAGGCCATCGATGGAGCGCAGGGACCATGCTTTGCGACGAAACGCGCCGCATGGCTGCCGGGCTCGGCATTGAGGACATAATTGATGTCGCCCTGGCGCCAGACGGTAATGTTTTTCGTCTTATGCCTGGCAACCGCTACATAACCCATGCGCGTGAAGAGCTCGCTGAGCTTCTCAGGCTCGGGGTGGGCGAATTCGACGAATTCGAAGCCGTCGGTGCCGGCCGGATTGTCGGCGGTGATTTCCGACGGAGGTGCATCATGCGGGAACGGACCCATTTTCTTTTCCTCCAGAGGAGACTGCATTTTCTATGCAAACTATGGCTCAAAACACGCGCAAAGTTCTTGCGTTCTTGATGCAGGAGGAACAAATTATGCACGACCTGTGAGCATTATGGAGATTTTGCGCAATGGATGAGCCCCTCGACAAATTGGATATGCGCCTCCTCTTGGAACTTCAAAAGGATGGCAGGCTCACGAATAACGAGCTAGGTGAGCGGATCGCGCTTTCACCGTCGCAATGCTCACGCCGGCGCACCAGACTGGAAGCCGAGGGATATATTCGCAGCTACCGTGCCCACCTCGATCGGGAGAAGCTGGGGCTCGATATGCTGGTGGTCATTTCCGTCACGCTTGCGACCCACAACCGAGACAATGCCCGCCGATTTTCGCAACTGATCAACGGCCTGCCCGAGGTTCTCGAAGCCTATGCGCTGACCGGCGAAATGGACTATCACCTCAAGGTGGCGACCCGTGGGCTCGCCGATCTGTCGAAGTTCGTCAACGACGTTCTGCTGCCGCACGAATCCGTGCAGCACGTGAAAACCTCAATCGTGCTCGACACGCTGAAAACGTTCGAAGGCTATCCGGTGATGACGCCGGGCAGCCGGCATGGCGACAGCGCGCGATGATTTCGTCGCCGTGCTCAGAGCGGCAGTTCGGTGGAGAATTTCAGCTCGCGCAACACGAAGCTCGATACGACGGTTCGCACATGCGGATTGCGCATGAGATAGCGGGTCATGAAGGCTTCGTAGCTTTCGACGTCCCTCGCCCTTATCTTCAGCATGTAATCGAAGGCGCCCGACAAGGCGTAGCACTCCATGATCTCCGGCCGCTCCAGCACCACTGAAGCGAAAGAAGCCACCGCCTCCTCATGGTGATCCTCCAGCGTGACGTGGGCAATCACGCAGAGCTTGAGATCGAGTTTGCCGGGATCGAGCAACGTCACGCGCTTACGGATGACGCCGTCGGCTTCGAGTTCCTGGATCTTCCGCCAGGCCGAACTCTGCGACATGCCGGCCTTTTCAGCCAGGTCCGCCAGCGACAGGGTGCCGTCGGCCTGGATCAGCTGCAGAAGCTTGCGGCGGAAATTCCCAGTTTCTTTCATTTTAGCCGTCGCATTCGAAAATATCGCCCACCACTATGGCGATAACCGGCATGAAAGAAAAGAAAATCCGTCAAACACGGAGCATAATGGCAGAAATATCGCCATTCCCGGGAGGATCAGCCAATGACCAAGGAAAGCAGCTACACCGCCAAACTGCCCGGCCCGGACGGCCTCTATGACTACACCCCCGAAGAAGATGCAATCTGGGGCGAACTCTACCGGCGTCAGATGAAGCTCTTGGCCGACAAGGCTTGCCAGGAATATCTGGACGGCGTCAAATTGCTGGGGCTCAGACCGGAGAAAGTGCCTCAGCTCCTCGATGTGAACAGACGCCTGAATGAGACCACCGGTTTCGGCGTCGAAGGCGTGCCGGCGCTCATTCCGCCTTCGCGCTTCTATGAACTTCTGTCGCAGGGCAAGTTCCCGCTGGCGACCTTCCTGCGCCGCCGCGAGCATATCGATTATATTGAGGAACCGGATCTGTTCCACGAAGTGTTCGGCCATTGCCCGCTGCTGACCAACCAGAGCTATGCCAATTTCGTCCGGCATTTTGGCGAAACTGCCATGCACCTCGGCAAGGGCTATTCATGGCATCTGTTCCGGATTTTCTGGTTCACCGTCGAATTCGGCCTGATCAACACACCGCAAGGACGCCGATGCTTCGGCGCCGGTATCGTCTCCTCGCCGAGCGAAGCGAAGGCGGCAACGGAAGGCACGGCGTGCGAATTCCGGCCGTTCGATTTGATGAGCGTGCTCCGGACGCCCTACCGCATCGATATCCTCCAGCCGATCTACTATGTCATCGACAGCTTTGCCGATCTCGAGTCGATCGTGGAGCAGGATATCGGCGGCGCGATCCTCAAGGCGAAATCGCTGGGAGATTTCGCCCCGGCTTTCGAAGCCAAGGCTTCGTAATCCTGACGCGGCGGTAGCGTGTGAGTAGTCGTCAGATCCTGCGTTTCACTTCGGATCGGCGGAGCTGCGATTGACGAATTCGACGCGGACGCCCGGCTTGACCATGCCGGCCAGCTCTTCGGCGTCCCAATTCGTCAGCCGTACGCAGCCATGCGAGCCGATCTTGTCGATGAGCTTCGGCTCCGGCGTCCCGTGTATGCCATAGGTCGGCTCCGTCAAATCGATCCAAACGCTGCCGACCGGACCGTTCGGTCCCTTCGGGATTGTTAGAACCTTGTCGTTCTTCCCCTGCTTGAAGTTGCGCTTCGGATCATATCGGTACACTGGCATTCGCGCGACACCCTTGACCTTGTGCTTTCCTGAGGGCGCCGGATTGTCCTCGCTGCCGATGGTCGCGGGATAGACGGCAAGCAGCGATCCATCCTCGCCATAGGCCAGCACCTGCCCTGCCTTCTTGTCAGCCTCGATGCTTTTGACCTTGCCTTGCCTGGGAGGGCCCGGATTAACGACCCACACCTTGTCGCCGGGCGCGAACTGCGAACCCGGGTTGAGCGCGTTCAAGAGATCGAGATCCATGTGGAAGCGCTCGGACAGCTTCTCCGCAACGCTGGTATAGCCGAGGCTCTGCATCTTTGCCTTCTCGCCGTAATCCTCAGGAATTCTGTCAACGAGCCCCGTGGCGTCCTCCGGCGAGACGACATAGCTTTCGATGATGGCCGAATTGTCTTCCAAGCGGGAGGCGACATCCGGATCCGGCCTGCCGTCGACAGGAAGCTTGTTCATCGCCTCGAACCCGGCCACAGCCTTGTCGACGTTCTCGCCGGAGAGACCATCGATCACGCCGGGAGAGGAGCCGGCACGGTCGAGCAGGACCTGGAGGCGGACGATCGCCGGATCCGGATCTGACGGCGACAGCTTTCCTTTCCCGATGTCGGCAAGGGAAGCGGCATTGATCGCTTCGGGACGAAGCTCCCGCGCGACGGCGCCGCCAACGGAGAGGGCCAGAGCGAGCAGCGACATCGGCAGGGCTGTTTTCATGGACAACAAATGGCCGACGTGGGAATTTGTTCCCACGTCGGGCCGGCGTTGTCGACGCAGCATCTACAAGTCCGCGAGACTCCGGTCACTGCGCCTTCGCTTGCTTCCTGGCTTCGCGTGATCTTGCGGCGTGCCGGGCGGGCCTCAGTTCTTCGATCGTCGGCTGCCACCATTCGGCATTTCGACGGGGAGACGTTTTCGCAGGCCAGGTACGGACAAGTTCGTCGAATGTCGGCACCCGCCAAACTCCCCAGAGATGATCCTCGGTGACACCGGGATAGAAGTCCGCGACCAGAGCCGGATCGACCAGTTCGCCAGTGATATAAGTAAAAACAACGATCCCATACGCGGTCGCCACCGGACGTCCTGTCGGCGGCAGGTCGTCGGCCGCAAGGGGGTAACGGCGTCGCTTGCGTTCCGCTGCGCGAAGCCTGCTGCGCACCTCCCCTTCGGTTCCCTTCCGCTCCTCGGCACGCCGTCGCCTCTCCTCCGGTTCGTTTCTGCGAGCCGCCGCTTCGATGTCGGGCCATCTGCGTCGCAGTTCCTCATAGGATCGAAAGGGCACGTGCCATATTCGAAGATCGCCGTCCCATAACGAGAACGGCACCTCGCGCAGCTCATCGACGACAGTTTTTGAATAAGGCGTGCGGATTCGAAAGCCGGCCTTGCCGAGTTCCAGATATGGACTGTCGATGGGATCGAAGGCGAAGGCATCGCGCCCCTTCGCATCCGCATGCGCGTCGGCTTCGGCCTCCAGCTCGGCAAGCCATCGACCGATGCGACGGGACGCGGTTCGGCCGGGAACGAACCAGGCTTTTCGCACGTCGTTCCAGCGGGCACGAGGGAAACGGTTCCGGAACTGGTCGACCGTTATCCTGTCGTAAGGAAAGGAAACCTCTGCACCTGGCTTCGGCTCATGGTCACCGAGCGACTTCTCGTCCCGGTCAGCGGGCGATTTTGTTTCGATCATAGGGGGAGAACGCTCCCGCGCCAGGATCGGTTTCCTCGGGCCGTGCGTCGCCTTAACGACGCTAGTGAACCGTCTTCGACGGCTTCTGCGGGTGCGAAATGTTATGCAGCGTCGCCATGAGCTTTTCGAACTCGTTCAAGACACGGTTGAACTCGGCGTCCGGCATCGTGACGATTTCCGATACCGTCGAAGAAACCGACGCGATCAGTTTATCGATCCAAACGCAGCGATCGGCCGGCACATTTCCGAGAATATCGCGACGAAGTATCTTCAACTCGCGAAGAATGCGAACGATAAGGGCTCCGCGCTCCGCCCTGCTCAAGAACGGAAGCCTTGTCTGCGCTTGGTGGATTTCTGCTATCAGCGTCGTCGCCATCCCCGCTCTCCGCCCCCTCAAATGCAACCGGATATCACAACCGGTGCGATTACAACACGGACTTTAGTCTGGCTAGGCGGCACGGTTCCATTTTGTACGCGCTGCCCCTCCATGGTTAATTGCTCGTCGCGACCAGATCCGACATGTCGCAATTGCGGCGTGGACCATCCCATGGCTGATAGGTGTTGTCTTCCGGCCGATACGATCTGTATCGGGCGGCACATCGGGCTGCCGCCTGCGCATTGACTTTCGTGCGGCCGTCTTCAGGGCTTGCGGCGATATTCTGCTGGAACGGTGAGGAGCATTCGCGGATCTCGCCCTTATAGGATCGGTAGCTGTTGGTCACAGGATCGAAGGAACGGTAGCGCTTGGCGCACCAGGCAAGGTGCTCGGCGGCGAATTTTGGCTGCGGTGCCTGCAGTTCTGTCGACGGACGAGCGGGTTGCGAAGCCATACTTGGCGCGACGGTCGCCGGAGCCTCGGTGACATAGCTGGAATAGACCGGCGGAATTCGCTCATAATGCTGCCGACGTGGATCGACCTTCACCGGACTCGTCGTCCATAGATCGGGGGCGGCAAGGTCCGTGAGCGCGGGCGGTCCGGAATCCGCCACCACATGCGAGGCAACGGAGGCCGCTGCCATGCAGGCGCCAACCGAGCTGACGATGCCGAAGGCGACGGTCGCAATGGCATTCATCAGCTCGCTCCCTGCTGTTGTGCCTGGGGGACCCAGACACGCGGCCCGGCGCTGCTGTGACCGCCGGTGGCGACCAGCACGGCGATAATGCCGGCGATCGCCAAGAGGATGGCGATCAGCGGCACGGCGAGACCAGCGGATTTCTCTTCGGAATAGATCATGTTCCCTCTCCTCGATCCGTGCGGCCGCACGACGACGCTGCCGTCCATCGTGCGGCCAACCTCAAAGCTGATGTGCGAAAGGAAGACGTGGCAGGGCCACGTGAACAATCACGTCACTTGATCACCTGAATCACCTTGCGGGACGAGGGTTCGACAATGACACGCTCGTCATTGACCACCGCGTAGGCATATGTCGGATCGTCCGGAACGGGGGTCACCACGACCGTTTCCGGCAGTGGCTGGCCGACGACCACCTTTTCCTTCACAACGACGCGTGCCGACGGTGCCGGAGCCTCGCGGACATAGGTGACGACCTTCTCAGGCGGCGGATCGATCGCCGTGCCGACGACTGCGCCGGCAACGCCGCCGATGGCAGCACCGGCGGGACCACCGACGATGGCTCCGGTGATTGCGCCACCAGCCGCACCATTCACGGTCGAGGACTGGGCGAATGCGACACCTGACATCAGGGTCATGGCAGTTGCCGCGCCTGCAATAAGCTTGAAGAGCATCTTTTCCTCCTTGCCTTTCAATGCGGCCTGCTTGCCGCTGCCAAACCAACTTGCTGGCAACGAGGTCGTTCCACGCCCCGGACCTCGGTCTGAGGCATCCCGGCCCTTGGTCTGGATTTCAATATTCGTTGGCGGCGCTATTCTCGAGCCGAATGCCATCGCATCGCCGGCTTGGGCAGGAGGCCGAAGGAGATGACACGATCCAACCGCCGGGAAGCTGGACGCAGGCGCCTGGCCATGCGTCTGCCGCAAATGCGGACGCTGATCATGCAGGCACGGGACCCGTGGCAGCTCGAGCTTTTCGAGGCCTATCAGATGGCAGTCAAAGCGCGTGATCGGCTTAGAAGACGACGGTTCAATTTGAAGCTGGTGCGGGAATATGACGAAACCTGTGTCGAGATCGAACAGCACGTCATCGGCGCGATCCATGCCCCTCCCCACCCCAACGACAGCCTCATCCCCTAATCGGCGACCGTCAGTTCAATCCAGGCGGCAGGGCAATGTTGTCCGTACGAGCCCCGGCACCGGCTATCCGCGCGCAAGAGGATGCCGGAAGGGGTTAAGGGGTCCGGCCGGAGACGACCAGGGCGCTCATGCTGCCGCAAGGGCGGGCGCCATGGCGGGACGCCACCCGCTCGGCCACCTCATCAACAATCTCCGACATGCGCTCCGGTGCCCGCGATTCAATTTCTCCGCTGAGCAGCGTGCCCCGGCAGAAAGCGGTCGCGACATCATGTGCTGTGGCCGCGGCAGAGGTCAGTTCGAGCCGTTCGCAGGAAACGGCCTCGAAGCCCGCCGATGACACTTCAGCCTTGATCGAGCCAGGGTCGAAATACGAATATGGCAGGCGCCTCAGGAAATCTGGAGGATCCGGCGGGAAGATGCCTGCCAGACATTCGTCCACACATCGTGCGAAATCGTTGGCAGCAAGCGAATCCCACGTCGAAAACAGGAAATTGCCTCCGCTCCGCAACACTCTCTTCGCCTCGCGATAAGCCTTCGGCTTGTCAGGAAAGAACATCACACCGAACTGGCACGCGACGAGATCGAACATCAAATGGGCGAACGGCAGATCCTGCGCATCCGCGTGCATCCAATGCGTTCGCGACATCGTCAGAGATGGTGCGCCGACATCGATCATCGCCTGGCTGAAATCGGTGGCAACGATCTCGGCCGTCGGATCGAGCTTCGCCCGCAGAGCGCGGGTCAAAGCGCCAGTCCCCGCCGCGACTTCGAGCACGCTGACCGGCTTCGACCGTTCGGCGACGATTGCCATCTCCGACGCGTAGGGCTCGAAAAGAATCGGTACGAGAAGGGCCTGGTAAAGGTCGGCGACGCCTGCCCCGAACGGTGTGGGTGACGCGACAAATGCGGCGTCTGCGCCGCCTTCGATGTTCGCAGAAGTTGTCACCATAAGCCTCCAAACCCAACTCCATCAGAACTGAAATATGGCTGAACCCGCTGTTGTCCACGGGGACGGACCTTGGTCCCAGGCCCCTTCGACCGAAGTCCCCGTAGAGGAACGACCGCCTGACCGCGTCGTTTGAACGATACGTAAGGAGATCCGCACATGCCCCAGAGGAACAGATCCCATGCCAATGACGCTTGGAACATCTCCGTCATCGCCCTCGTCATCGTTCTGGCCGGCCTTCTCTATGTCTTCGGCGCAGCCATGTCAGGCGATAGCCTCCAATTGACCGAGAGCATCAGAGGCGCAGAGGTCTTCGATACCAGGAATCTGCCCTGATCCCGTCTGGAAAAACTCTAAAGACGCGGTAGGTTAGTCGGCAAAGTCTCATGCCGGTATCAAAATGAATTGGCTTCGCCGCTGGAATGCCCGCTCACTCGCCTCGCAATTTTTCATCGCGGGTGGTTTGGTCTCGGTCGCCGCCATGTTTCTGGTGGGCATTCTTGTTACCCATCTGATCGAGGAAGCCGTCATTCATAATTCCGGCGCGGCGACGGCGCTTTACGTCGACAGTGTGGTGGCGCCGCTGCTTCCCGACATGCAAACGGAATCTCTGCTGGACGAAGGCAGCGCTCAGGCTCTCGACGAAACGCTCGGCCAGGGGGCGCTTGGCAGGCGCCTTGTCTCTTTCAGGCTGTGGCGAAACGACGGCACCATCCTCTACTCGAACAACAAGGAACTGGTGGGCCAGAAGTTTCCCCTGAACGCCAAGCTGCAGAAGGCATTCGCCGGCTCGCTCGTTGCGCGCTACGAGATTGCCGATGACCCGGAAAGCGGTACCGAGCGCGCGATCGGCAAGCCGCTGATGGAAATCTACAATCCGGTTCTCCAGCCGTGGTCCGGCCAGGCGGTCGCTGTGCTCGAATTCTACGAGACGGCAGAAGGCCTCGGCGACAGTCTGGCGCACGCGAGGCTGCAGAGTTGGGGGGCCGTCGCCGCTCTCACAGGGATCTTTTTCCTCGTTCTCTCCGCCCTGGTGTTTCGGGGAAGCCGCACGATAGAAGCACAGCGCAGGGATCTCAAGGAACGGGTCAAGGAATTGTCTGCGCTGCTGGCGGAAAATCGCGGGCTGCAGCGGCGGCTGCAGCGCGCCTCGCAGCGCGTGGCGGCGCTGAACGAAACATATCTGCGCAGCATCGGCGCCGATCTTCACGACGGTCCGGCACAGCACATTGCCTATGCTTCGCTGCGGCTGGACAGCGACTTATTGATCAACGCATCCACCGAACCCGAAGCACGGGAAAAAGAACTTGCCTGGATACGCTCGAGCCTCGCCGAAGCCATGACGGAAATCCGCAATATCTGCAGTGGCCTGGTGCTCCCGCAGATCGAAAAGTCGTCGATCACCGAGATCGTGCTGCGGGTCGTCGAAGCGCATCGGCACAAGACGGAAACCGTTGTCGAAACGATCATCGACGAGGATGGACCCGAACTCGCCGCTGCCGTAAAGATCTGTATCTATCGCTTCGTTCAGGAAGCCTTGAACAACGCCTATCGCCATGGCGGTGGCGTTCAGCAGACCGTGAAAGCCGTGTCGCACAATGGTCATGTTTGTGTGGCGGTCAGTGATCGTGGCGATGGTTTCGACCCGACGGAGGTGAGGCCGACAAGCCTCGGCCTGGTGGGGCTGCGCGAACGCATCGACAGCCTGGGGGGATCTTTCGATATCGAGACGGGCGAAGGGGGAACGACCGTGACCATGACCTTCGAGCCTATGGAAGCAGGAGACTAGAGATGACACCAATCACCGTCGGGGTCGTGGACGACCACCCGCTTTTTCGCGAGGGCGTAACGCGCAGCTTGTCGGAGATGAGCGACTTCGTGGTCATTGGCGAAGGCGCCAGCAGCGAAGACGCCGCCATGATCGCCTCGAACAACCGCCCCGATGTGATGCTTCTCGATGTTTCGATGCCCGGCGGCGGATTGGCTGCGATCGGCGATGTCCTGGCGCTGAGCCCGTCGACGAAAGTGCTGATGTTGACGGTGTCGGAGGAGGTGGACACGCTGCTCGGAGCCCTGCAGCAGGGCGCGATGGGCTACGTTCTCAAAGGTGTCGGCTCCCGCGGTCTCGCCGAAGCGATTAAAACCGTCCTCAGCGGATCGCGATATGTCTCGCCGACGATGTCGGCGAAGGCGATGGAAAATTCGCTGCAAAACGGAAACTCCGACAAGAACAGTCTGACGCCAAGGGAGCGCGAGGTGATGGATCTCGTCGCCCAGGGTCTGTCAAACAAGCATATCGGCCTGCGCCTCAACCTGCAGGAAAAGACCGTGAAGCACCATATGACACAGATCCTGAGCAAGCTCGGCGCTTCGAACAGGACCGAAGCGGCCCTGCAATGGCGCGAACGGCGATAGCGCCTGGTCGATCTGCGATCCCTACGGCGCCGTTTTCCGCATTCTGCCTCAGCGAAGGAAATTGCTCAGCCGGTTTGCGTCGCCAGCCGTCGCCTGCCTGCTTATGATCGTCCTGCCCTTCGAGTCCTTCATGATATAGCGGCCACTGCGAAGGCTTTCGGTGATGCCGTTCGCGTGGCGAACGTTGATCGACCCATCGGTGCCTTCGGTCGCTCTGGCCTTCGATCCTGTCGGCGACGAGGCTGATGAGGAAGAGGATCGGGCGTTGCTGTTGGAGCTTCCACCTGCGCTGCTGCCGGAACCGCCGTTTCCGCCCCCATTGCCACTGCCTCCCCCGTTGCCACTGCCTCCCCCGTTGCCACTGCCTCCCCCGTTGCCACTGCCTCCGCCGTTGCCATTCCCTCCGCCGTTGCCGCTTCCGCCACCGTTGCCGTTCCCGTTACTGCCGTCTTTTGCCTCTGCGTGTTTCACCGCCAGAACGCGAAGCGAGCCATCGAGATTGATTGTCACAGGCGATGCGGCAACCACCAAGGCGACAGCCGCGCTGCCGCCCAATCTCAGAAAATCCCGTTTCGAGATAGTCAACGCCATTCCCTTGTTCATCCGTTTTTCGCCGTTCCTACGCTTATGGAAGGCCTTGAGGATTTTCGCTTTTCCGAAGCCTAAATGCAACCGGACCTAGGTACTAAGAAAAGGCAGGACTTTGGTCCGGCATGCAGTGGATGCGCCCCCAAGCGATGTCATCACAAATACTGCCTCGGCGCGTATATTGTCGACATTGTCGCCGTGGTATTGCTGGATGAGGCGCAGACGCATTTTTCTGGAACTTCTTTCCTCGTCATCGCTTTGATTATCAAAGTGCAACAGAGGACACCGCGATGCCGAACCCGAATGATTCACCCGCCGTCCAGTCCCTGCGAAAAGAGCAGGCAGAGCAGCGAAAACAGTCCCGAAAGGGCGAACTGGACAAAGCGATCGAAGACACGTTTCCCGCGTCTGATCCTGTTTCCGCCACTCATACCTCCATCCCCGCCGGTCGCAGCGATGTCGAGGCGGCTGAGCGGGTGAAGCGGGAGCCTGATCCGACCGCGCTTGACCAAGACTATCCGCTGGTCGATCAAGCCCTACGCTCCACCGGACAAATTGCCCGCGCCTCGGACAGATTCGATGCCGACCGCGAGGAACTGCGCGCGCTTCAGAAAGAAGCCGGTCGGATGGCGGAGTCCGCCTCGGAGCTGGCGTCCGGAACAGCCCGTCTGGCAAAGGCGGAAGCTAGGAGTTTGGTCCAGGACATCGAGGATCGGATCCGCCGGCAGCCCCTGACGGCTGCAGCGATCGTCGCCGGCATCGCCTTCGTCTTCGGCGCGACGCGCTGAGAGGACCACGATGGCGAGCCAATGGACCGGCGGCTGCCTGTGCGGATCCTGCCGTTACGAATTCGCCGGCGATCCGCCGCATTCGGGATACTGCCATTGCGACATGTGCAAGAAAGCGACCGGAGGTCCTTTCGCGGTTCTTGTCCAGGCCAAGGTTGAAGATCTCGTCTGGATAAAAGCTTCCCCTGCCGTATACCGATCCTCACCCATTGCGACACGCGGCTTTTGCGGCAAATGCGGAACGCCGCTCTTCCTTCAGTATGACGGCGACGAACTGATCCGCGTGACGGTCGGCTCGCTCGATCGCCCCGACAGGATTCGCCCGGCAGGTCATTACGGCGTGGAGAGCCGGCTTGACTGGGCCGACTGCGGGCGCGGACTACCGGAGGAGGAAACTCAGGAGCGCTTCTGAAGCATGCCGCGCAAAATCATGCTGCGGCTTTGCAGCGCTGACATGCGTTTAAAGTAGACCGGTGACGCGCGACAAGTGAACCTGTTAGATTGCGCCAGCTTCCCGATCTTGCCAGCACCGCTTCGCATGAGCTCTCATGAAAATCGCAACCTACAATGTCAACGGGATCAACGGGCGACTGACCAACCTGCTGCGCTGGCTGAAGGAGGATGGTCCCGATGTCGCCTGCCTTCAGGAACTGAAAACCGACGACGCCAGGTTTCCGCGAAAAGAGCTCGAACGGGCCGGCTACGGCGCGGTCTGGCACGGGCAGCGATCCTGGAACGGTGTCGCGATCCTGGCAAAGGACACGACACCGATCCTGACACGGCGCGGTCTTCCGGGCGATCCTGATGACACCCACAGCCGGTATATCGAAGCCGTCATCGAGGGCATGCTGATCGGATGCCTGTATCTGCCGAACGGCAACCCCTTTCCGAGCGCCAAGTTCGAATACAAGCTTCGCTGGTTCCGTCGCCTGCACGCCTATGCCGCCGAACTGCTCGAAATCGAGGTGCCTTCCATCCTTGCCGGCGATTTCAACGTCATGCCGACGGAGATCGACGTCTACAAGCCGGAGCGCTGGCGAGACGATGCGCTTTTCAGGCCCGAAGTCCGCAAAGCCTATGCCCGGCTCGTCTCCCAGGGTTGGACGGATGCCATCAGGCATCTGCATCCGGACGAGCGCATCTACACCTTCTGGAAATATTGGCGGAACAGTTTTGAGCGCGACGCGGGGCTTCGGATCGACCACTTTCTGCTCAGCCCGACGGTGGCGCCGTGGCTTCGATCTGCGACCGTCCGGCGCAAGCCGCGGGGGTGGGAGCATACGAGCGACCACGCACCCGTCATGATCGAGCTCGATATTGCCGCAGCTGAAGCCGGGTGAGCGGCAATGCCATCGATCGCAGAATATCGGGGAACCTGCGATGCCTGCCGGAGTTTGCCTGCAAAGGAGATTGTCCGATGCGCACGAAGCCCATTCCCGATTCCGTCAAGCTTCCACCGAAATCGTTGAACGAGGATACTCGGGACGGCGAGTTGCCCGAAGCCAATATCGACGACCAGCGCAAGCCTCCCGTCAGCATGGGCATCTGCCGCGAGGCGGGCGACGGCGTCCCCGGCTCCGACCCTGAAGGGTCGGCATTCCTGCCCCGCAATTCTCCAACCGGAAGTGATCGTTATGGGCGAGAGCAAGAACTATCTCAATACCGATGAAATCCGGGCCGGCGATCAATTGTCGCCGAAACCGATTACAACATCGCCTCATTCGCCGCCGTCCAGATCATAGATGCGGCCCGTCAACCAGGCGGGCCAGTCGCGTTCGAAAAAGGATCTGGCGCCTTCGTCCAAATTGCGGTTCGGACGGGTTGAAAGCCTGATCTCATCGCCGTCGAGCCTAACGACGATCTGCTCCTGGCGATGCGCTTCGCTTTCCTTGCGGAAACGATAGTCCTCCAGTGGACCGGCGCTCGCCTGCGGAAGGAATTCGCCCTCCGCATCGCAGATCGCGCGTGCACCCCGACTGCCGCCGCCCCTGCCAATGAAGAAGTCGAGCGCGCTCAGCACCGCTTCCGAGGCGAGCGCCATGTGCCGCCATTGCACACCTCGGACCGCTTCGGCCGCGCGGTCGTAGGCGAGGCCGTTGGCGCGGACTTTGGCGTTCAGCGCCCGCGCTTCGACCAAGGCCTGGCGGACGCTCCTTTGATCGCAGATGATGCCCGCCTTCTCGCTCATGCGCGCCTGCACCGCCGAGCGGACCGCTTTGACGGTGAGCGGGCTTTCAGTCCGCAGCGCGGAGAGGAGATCGGCGATGCCCGCCTCTGCCGCCTCCGGTACCGGTCCTGCGGCAGCCCGCTTCGCCCCGCCGCCGGCGCCGATGTGTTCGGCCACCCTGGTGCCGAAGACCTGTCCGGCATTCAGCGCCGCTCCACCGGGCCTTGTTACCCCATGTGTCCCTGCCGCTTCCCCGACCGCGTAGCAGCCCCTAAGATTGGTGCGGCCCCAGCTATCGACCATGATCCCGCCGTTCATGTGCTGGTTGTTGACCGCGAACTCCAGCGGCTCTGCGGCAATATCGATCTTGTAGCGGCGATAGAGCTCGATCGCGAGCGGGTTCATGTGCTTCAACCGATCGATCGGCATTTCCTGATCGGCGCCAGCCTTGCCGAGATAGAGACGGACGTCCTCGTCCAGCCGTTCCAGGCTGAATGGCAGGTCGCCGGGAACGGGCAGAGGATTACGATTGAAATCCATAAAGACGCGCCGACCCGCTGCGGTCTCACGGTAAATGGCGAGATCGACCAGGCTCGAGCCGAAATCAAGCAGGCGGGTCGCGTGGAACGGCCATTGATAGCCCTTACGGAAGATGTTTGACGCCAGCTCCTGGGTACTTCGATAATATCCCGCCAGGAAATGGTGTTCGGCGCCTTCGCCGTCGACCGAATAAATGTGCGGAATCGCCTGGACATATGTTCCGGACAGATTCCACGGGAATCCCTCCCTGCGCGTTCCAATGCCGAACTGGCTTTCGGTCAGGTTGACGAGTTCCACGCCCCCTTCCAGCGCCAGTCCGAGGGAGCCGAAGCAGCCGTTGGGATAAACGCTGTCGCGATAAAGTTCGCCTGGGCCGCCGGCTGCGAGCACGATCACGTCACTCACGAACAAAGCGATGCCGAGCGGGTTTTCCTGCCTACGGTCGCCGGCGCGCATGACGAGCGTGCCGACGACGTTACGCTCAGCCCCCTCGCCTTCGATGAGGATCTTGACCGCGGTGGTCTGGTTGTAGAACGGCACGCCCAGTCGGATCGCCTCCTCCGCCAGCACCTTGACCATCAAGCGCGAGGTGCGCGGGCCGCAGCTGGTGGCGCGGCCGACCTCGTCATGGTCGGTCTGATATCTCAGCGTTCCGCCGAGCGGATCCTGGGGCAGCGGCAGCCCCAAGTACTGCAGCGATGCCATCATCCGTGACGAGCCGACCGCTTCGACATAGGCCGTGTCCTCGTCCATCGCGCCGCCGCTGCCGATGGCGCGGGCCATCGCCCGGTAATTGTCGCCCTGGTCGGCCGTGTTCGCGGTGTGGAGGGTTTGCTTGTCGGAGCCAGAGCAGGCCGAGGTTCCGCCCCAAGCGCTTTGGCTGATAATGACGACATCGACGCCGCGCCGCTTCATTTCCACCGCCGCACGCAAACCCGCAGCGCCAGATCCGACCACGACGCAGCCGGCTCGGTAGATCGGTACGTCGATGCCAGCCAGGCGGGCTCGACCGGAAGCAGGCGGCTCCGGCGGAAGCCGCGGCATATCGACATCGGTCAGTGCGTCAAGAATTTCCTGCGGAATATCTATGGTCATCGGCGCGTCACAATCAATTGAGCGGGATATCCACCCAGCGTCTCTGCCGGGAGGACTCCATGCAGGCGTCGACAATCTGGCAGATGTGGTGGCCGGTATCGAATGTCGGCCACATCGGCTTGTTTGCGACGATCGATCTTATGACTTCGGCCACCTCGATGATCTTGCTTTCATTGTAGCCTATGCCGAAATTCGGCAGCGGAAGGAAGGCCCTGAAGGTGGGGTTCTCAGGCCCGACGTCGATCTCGCGAAAGCCCCGGCGTCCCGTGCTGTCGTCGTTGGAGTAAAAACGCAACCGGTTTATCTCGTCATAGGTATAGGCGATGCTGCCTTTCGTTCCGTAGACTTCGTAGGTCTGCATGAATTTGCGGCCGGTGGCGACGCGGCTGAAGTCGACGATGCCGGCGGCGCCGTTTTCGAACCGGCACAGCAGGTTCGTCGCGTCGGGATTGGTGATATCGGCCCAGGCCTCGTTGCCCGACAGTTTCACCTGCTCCCCATAGGCAAGCCCCTCGACGATCGGCCGGCGCGGGGTGACGATGAGATTGTCGGCGATCAGAGAGCTGACGCGGCCGACAAGGAAATCCATAAAGCTGAAGATGTGCGAACCGGTATCGCCGACGATCCCGGTCGGCGCGAGCTTGCCATCGGCGCGCCACATGAACGGTGCTGTGGGATCCCCATACATGTCGACGTGCTGGCAGCCGCGAAACAGCTTGACCTCGCCGATTTCACCGGATTCGATGATCTCTTTCGCCAGATCATGAACGGGGTTTCGGGGAAAGGCGTGTCCGACACGGGTAATGACACCCTTTTCTCTGGCGATCTCGGCCAGCTCCAGCGCTTCGTTAGCGGTATTCGCCAGCGGCTTCTCGCAATAGACATGTTTGCCGGCCAGCAGGGCCGCCTTGGCCACCGGATAGTGCAGATGGTCGGGCAGGCAGATATCGACGAGATCGACTTCGGGATCGGCAACCGCCAGCTTCCAATCCTGGTAGATCCTGGCCCCCGGCGCCCTGTTGCCAATATCCTGCGCTACGTCAGGGTTGCTGTCGACAAGCGCAACGATCCGCGCCGTTCCATCCGACACGCCGAAGAAATGCGGAAAGGTCTGATAGGCCATCGTGTGGACCTTCCCCATCCAGCCAGAGGCGCCAAGCACTGCAACTTTCACTACAGACATTGTCGTTACTCCTTAGCGTATTTCGGCGCGGGCCCGCGGCCTGGTATCATTGCGTTCATAGGCAAAGATCGCCGACGGCAGCGCAGGCAGGCCCCGGATGAGGTCCGATCCCTTTTCGCCGACCATGATCGTCGGCGCGTTGGTGTTGCAGGACGGCACGCGCGGCATGACGGAGGAATCGCAGACCCTCAGGCCTTCGAGGCCGTGCACCTTGAGATCGAGCCCGACAACAGCGTCAGGCCCTGTTCCCATCTTGCAGGTGCCCACCGGATGATGGTCGGTCTTGGCACTGGCGCAGCCATAGTCGAAAAGCTGCTCGTCGGTCATGACCTTCGGTCCCGGCAGCCTTTCGGCCATGACATAGGGTTTCAGCGCCGCCTGCTGCATGATTTCGCGGGCGATCTTGAGCCCCTCCAGTGACATCTTCCTGTCATGGGGATCAGACCAGTAATTGGGATCGATCAAAGGAGCCACAGCGGGATCGGCGGATGAGAGACGCACCGTCCCTCGCGAGCGCGGATGCAGATAGGCCGAGTTGAGCGTGACCCCGGCATTTTTGAGCCGCTCCACGCCTGCTTCGATGCCGGAACCCAGGCCGAGGTGGAACTGAATATCGGGAGACCGTGCGTTAGGATCGGCATACCAGAAGCCGCCGGTCTCGAAGAGCGACGAGGCGACCGGACCGGTGCGGAACAGGACATATTGTATCCCCGCCCAAAGCGTACGGTGCAGCTTCGCGACGCCGTCATAGGTGTGATCGCCGGTGCATTCGGCGATAACGAACAGATCGAGATGGTCCTGAAGATTGCCGCCAACGCCAGGCAGATCATGGAGGGGCTTGACGCCCACCGCAGTCAAATGATCGGCCGGCCCTATGCCGGACTGCAACAGGAGCTTCGGCGATCCGATCGCGCCTGACGAGACCAGGACTTCGCGTTCAGCGCGCACGACCTCCAGGCCGTGTCCGGTGGCGATCTCAACGCCGACCGCGCGGCCTGCCTCCAGCAGGATACGGACGACACGCGCGCCCGTGCGGATCGTCAGATTCTTCCGGTTCCTGATCGGCGAGAGATAGGCAAACGACGCCGACGACCGGCGGCGATTGCGCTGGGTGAGCTGGTAAAATCCGACGCCGGCCTGCTGGCGGCCGTTGAAGTCGTGATTGTAGGGTATTCCAAGCTCCTGTCCCGCGCGGATATAGGCGTCGCAGATCGGCAAGGGTGCAGCCGGCATCGAGACACCCAGCGGACCGCCATAGGCGTGGTAATCGTCGGCGAAACGCTGATTGTCCTCCGCACGTTTGAAATAGGGCAGGATCGAACGGTAGTCCCAGCCCGCGCAGCCATCTTCACTGGCCCAGAGATCATAATCGGCCGCGTTGCCGCGGGTGTAGAGCTGCGCATTGATCGACGAGCCGCCGCCGATGATCTTTGCCTGGGTATAGCGGAGCACCCTGCCCTTCATGTGCCTCTGGGGAACGGTTTCCCATCCCCAGCTGGCGACGCCCTTGGTCATCTTGGCAAAGCCGGCGGGCATGTGGAAAAGAGGATTCCAGTCACCTCCGCCCGCCTCCAGAAGCAGTACCTTGACATCGGGATCTTCGCTGAGGCGGCTCGCAAGAACACAGCCCGCAGGGCCGGCACCGGTGATGATATAGTCGAATCCCATTTTACTGTCCTATTTGAAGCCGGCGCGCGCCAACGGATCTGCCTGTGTCTGCAAGTCTGTCGACGCGATGTGATGGGCAACTCTGAGCGCTTGGCTGGCGACGGTGAGCGCCGGATTGACCGCAGCCGATGTGGGCAGAAAACCGGCGTCGACGACGAAAAGATTGCCGTGATCGTAGGACCGGCAGTATGGATCCAGTGGCGCCGTTGCCGGGTCGTTTCCGATGCGGATCGTTCCGCACTGATGGGACGGCGTGCGTTTGTCGAAGGGTCTGGACAACACGATCGGAAAACCGATCGACCGCAGGATCGCCTTCAGCTTGGCGACCAGCGCAAGATGCGCGTCCCAGTTGGTCCTCTGCCATTTGAGGACGATCCGATCGCCATCGACCATCACGCGGCTTTCGGGATTCGGAACGTCCTCGCTCATCGCATAGAAGTCGATGGCATGGTCCGTCATGAAACGCAGAAGCCATTCCGGCGCCTGCGGCAAAGAGCCCTTAAGGACCTTTTCGGAAATACGCCCCAGCAACTGCACATTGCCGAGCGGCGGTCCGCCCTCCCCGTCCGAGAGATAGAAGTCGTTGAAGGCGAAGGTCTTCTGGTAGACGGCGGTGTTCCTGAAGCGCGGCGAGACTGCTATCACAGCCGAGGCGTTGTGGTTCATGAAGTTGCGGCCCACCTGATCGGAAGAATTGGCGAGCCCCCTCGGGAAGCGGTCGTTTTTCGAACGCAGCAAAAGCACGGATGACTGCACCGCACCGGCGGAAAGGATGACGATCCTGGGCGAGACGGTCAGCGTCTGTCCGTCCTTGACATAGGTGACCCGGTCGATCCGGTTCCCCGCCCCTGTGTCGAGCCGTATCACCCGCGCATTGGTCTCAAGCCGCACGTTCTCGTGTTTCAGCGCCACCGCGAGGGCTGCGGTCTCGGCATCCATCTTGCCGTCTCGTGAATGCGGATGTGCATCCCAGGGCGTACGTGCCTTGGAGAGCCAGGCTTGGAGATCCAGACCGAGCGGCAGCGAAAACGGATGCAGGCCTTTCGCCTTGAGGCGTGCCCTGACTTCGGCGATCGGCGCCTCGTCGGGCACGGGCGGGAATCCGTAGGCAACCGAGTGATGCGGTTCGGTCGGATCTTCGCCAAGAGTGCCGCGAACCTGATACATCAGCTCCGCCTGCGAATACCATGGCTCCAGCTCTTCATAGGGAAAGGGCCAGGCGGGCGAAACGCCTTCCCGATGTTCGATGACCCCGAAATCTTCCTTGCGATAGCGCGACAAGACGGCGCCGTAGAATTTCGAATTGCCGCCGACATTGTAATAGTTGCCGGGGTTGAAGCCCCTGCCGTCCGCCTCGTACCAGGTTTCCTTCGGCCGGAAATGCCCACGCTGGAAGATGGCGCGCTGGTCGCGATTGACTGGAAGATCGGCGATATGCTCGCCGGCTTCGAGGACCAATATCTGCGCACCAGATACAGCCAGGCCGGCAGCGACGGTGGCGCCGCCGACGCCCGAGCCGATGATGACGATGTCTGGTGAACCGCTCATGTCAACACCTTGCCAATCACGCGATGCGGGCCTGGCTGTCCGGGTCGAAGAACACAGCCTTGTCGAGATTGAAGGCGAGGCGTGTGTGCTGGCCGGGTGCGATGCCGGCATCGGCGCGCAGTCGGGCGACCACTTCCTTGCCGCCGAGCTTGGTGACGGCGAAGG
>NZ_JABDWM010000018.1:0-145875 GCF_019685295.1 Rhizobium sp. NLR22b | reverse complement strand
TCGGATGGCGCGGGTTGATCGTCCACAGCCGCTCGCGCTCGCCCGCCTCGCGCCATTTCAGCGCGCAGGGGGTACCCATCAGCCGCTTGAAGATCTTGGAGAAATGGCCGGAATGCAGCACGAGAAGACCCATTCCCTCCCAGACGCGCCTGGCTACACGTTCGACGACGACGTCTGACACCGCGCCGTGATCCTTGTGGCCCCACCAGGTCAAGACATCGGTTTCGGCAAGCCGGGCCTCGCTCAGCCCATGTTCCGGCTCCTGCAGCGTCGCCGTGGTCGCCGAGATGCCGGCATCGGTATTCAGCGCATTGGCGATCGTCGTATGCATGCCTTCAGGGTAGATGCCCCGGACGATCGCATTGGTATTCTCGTGGATGTTTTCACCCCACACAACGGTGCGTATAGTCACGTCTTTCTCCTTGTAGCTGAAGCGGATCGAGCCTGGGAAGGACATCGAGCCTGAAAGATCAGGCAGCCCGCATGGATTCACGTTCGAGCGCCCGGCCCGACCGGTCGAAACGGTGGATGTGACCGGCAAGTGGCGCGAGGCCAAGCGTTTGGCCCGGCTCATGTCGAGAGACGCCGGCCTCCCGCACGACAAGCGGTTCATCGGCCCCGATATCCAAGTAAACGAAGCTATCGGAACCGAGGATTTCGGAATGGATGACCGTGCCACTCCAAACCGGCGACTCCGCCGTGACGCGCACATGCTCTGCGCGCACACCGATCGTATGGCTGTGATAGGGCTGCGCCTGCCCGCCCGACAGGAAGTTCATTTTCGGCGAACCGATGAAACCGGCGACGAAGACCGAATTCGGGCTTTCGTAAAGTTCCAGCGGCGTGCCGATCTGCTCGACGACGCCGTCCCTCAACACGCAGATCCGATCGGCCAGCGTCATGGCCTCGACCTGATCATGCGTTACATAGATCATCGTCGTGCCGTGCATGCTGCGATGAAGCTTGGCGATCTCGAGCCTCGTCGCGACGCGAAGCGCCGCATCGAGGTTGGACAGCGGCTCGTCGAAGAGGAAAACCTTGGGATCGCGCACGATCGCCCGGCCGATGGCGACGCGCTGACGCTGTCCGCCGGAAAGCTGTCGCGGCAAGCGGTCCAGGAAGGACGAGAGCTGCAGCATACCGGCCGCCTGCTCGACGCGCCGGCGGCATTCGTCTCTGTTGCTCCCGGAAAGCTTCATGCCGAAAGCCATGTTGTCGAAGACCGTCATATGCGGGTAGAGCGCGTAGGACTGGAACACCATGGCGATCCCTCTCTTCGACGGCGCGTGCCGGTTTACCGTCTCACCGTCGAAAGCGAGGGTTCCCGAGGTGATGTCCTCGAGCCCGGAGATGAGCCGCAGCAGCGTGGACTTGCCACATCCAGACGGCCCCACGAACACCATGAACTCGCCCCTGCGGATCTCCATCGTCACACCCTTGATCACCTCGAAAGCGCCGAAGCTCTTGCGGATATTTTCCAATCGGATTTCTGCCATGTCCTACTCCCTCAACCCTTGACGCCGCCGGCGGTCAGCCCCGAAATGATCCGGCGCTGGAATATCAAAACAAGCACGACAACCGGCACGGTGACGATCACCGAAGCCGCCATGATGTTGCCCCAGGGAATTTCGAATTCGCTGTTGCCCGACAGCAGAGCGATGGCGACCGGCACGGTCCGCTGCGTATCCGAGGATGTGAACGTCAGCGCGAAAAGAAACTCGTTCCAGGCGGCGATGAAAGCGAGCAGACCGGTCGTCACCAGCGCCGGCCACATCAGCGGCATGAACACCTGGGTGACGATGACCCATGGCGAGGCGCCGTCGACGATCGCCGCCTCCTCGATCTCGATCGGCAATTCCCGCATGAAGGTCGTCAGCACCCAGACGGTGAAGGGCAGCGTGAAGATCACGTAGGAAAAGATCAGCGCGAAGGGCGTGTTGAAGACGCCGATCCATCGGATGAGTTCGAAGAGGCCGGCAAGAACAGCAATCTGCGGAAACATCGACACCGAAAGGATAGTCAGCATCAACAGTGCCCGTCCGCGAAAATTCACCCGGGCCAAAGCGAACGAAGCGGTGATCGAAAGCAACAGCGATGCTGACACCACGACGCAGGCGATCATCGCGGAATTTGCAAGACTGCGGACGAAGCTACCTTGGCCCATCACGGAAGCATAGTTGCCGAAGGAGATCGAGGTCGGCCAATAATCAACTTGGAAAAGGGCCGTGCCGGTCTTCAGGCTGGTGAGGATCGCATAGTAGAACGGGAAAACCGCAATGATGACGATGATCGTCACGAGCAGGTAGAAGAGTGTGTTCTTGGTGATCGAAAGCAGCATCAGCGTTCCTCCCCGCCGAGCTTGACGCGGCCGAGCCAGATATAGAAGACGGTGACGGACGCGATGATGAGGAAGAGCACCGTCGAGGCGGTGGCGCCATAGGCGAACTTATCGAAGTCGAACAGGTTCTCGCGCGCCATGACCGACATCGTCTTCGTCTGCGCATTGTTGGGCGTCAGAACATAGATCAGGTCGAAGATGCGCATCGCATCCAGCATCCGAAAAATCACGGCAACCATGATGGCAGGCCGGATCAGCGGCAGCGTCAGACGCCAGAAAACCTTGACTGGATTGACGCCGTCGATCTTGGCGGCCTCATAGATGTCTCCCGGCACCATCTGCAGCCCGGCAAGGATCAGAAGCGCCATGAACGGTGTCGTCTTCCAGACGTCGACGATCAACACGGCGATCATCGCCGTTTCGGGATTGGCGGTCCAGGCGATCTTCTCGCTGATCAGGCCGAAACCGAGCAGAACATCATTGAGAATGCCGAACTGGTCGTTGAGCATCCAGGCCCACATCTTGGCCGAAACGATGGTCGGGATCGCCCACGGAATGAGGATTGCGGCCCGAACGATTCCACGCCCAACGAACTGTGCGTTCAGCACCAGTGCGACGATCAGCCCGAGCATAGTCTCGATCGCGACGGAAAGGAGGGTGAATTTGGCCGTGTTCCAGACGGCATTCCACCAGACCGGATCGGCCAGCAACCCCCGATAGACGGTCCTTCCGCTCTTCAACGTCACCCACGACAGATAATTGGCAAAGCCGACGAATTGCGCATTGCCGAGGTCGTTGAGTGACGCATTGGTAAAGCTGAAAGAGATGGTTCTGAAGAGTGGCCAGCCGGCGACGATTGCCAGGATCAACAGCGTCGGCGCCAGAAACACCCAGGCCGATCGAATGCGCTCGGATCGCAGTTCCGTAGAGGCTCTGAGGTTGGAAACCCTTTGTTCGACTGCTTGTGGAGCTACGATTTCAGTCATGAAACGCCTTCCCGTTTAGCGCTGCGGAGACTGGACCGACGACCTCTCGGCCGCCGGTCCCGCTACTCACCAGGCATCGCCCTTGAGGGTCGTCAGGTCGGCTTCGAGGAGCTCGAGGTTCTCGGCAGCCGAGCCGCTGCCGGACAGCGTGTTGTGCACGGCCGTCCAGAACTTCGAGGACACTTCGTTGTACTTTACCTTGGCAGTCGCCGAAGGACGCGGCACCGCATCCTGGAAAATGGGTTTCCAGTTCGGCATGAAGGGCTGTGCGGTGGCGACATCCTTGTCGTCATAAAGGTCGCTCAGTGTCGGCAGATTGGACAGCTCGATGGCGCGAGCCTTTTGCACATTCTTCGACGCCAGGAATTTCACGAGCGCGATGGCCGCTTCCTGTTTTTCGGAATATTTCGACACCGCCAGGTTCCAGCCGCCGAGTGTCGAGGATGGCTTGTCGCCGGCGGCCGCAACCGGCAGCGTCATCACGTCGAACTTGCCCTTGACGGCACTATCGGCTCCGTTGCCGAGGGAATAAGCATAGGGCCAGTTGCGCATGAAGACGGCGTTGCCGGTCTGCCAGACGCCGCGCGATTCTTCTTCCTGATAGGCGAGCACGCCGGGCGGCGAGATCGTGCCGATCCACCCCTTGGCGCGTTCGAGCGCTGCTGCCGCCTTGTCGTTGTTGATCGAGATCGTCCCGTCCGGCTCAACGATCTGGCCGCCCCCCGACGACTTCACCCATTCCAGCGCGTTGCAGGTCAGGCCCTCGTAGGAGTTGCCCTGGAAGACATAGCCCCAGAGGTCCTTCTGGCCCGCCTGGCGTTCCTTGTCCTGAATCTCCTTGGCGGTTGCGGCCATCTCGTCCCAGGTCTTCGGCGGCTGCTTGTCATATTTCTCGAGCAGGTCCTTTCGATAAAACAGCGCCGGAGCATCGGTAAATAACGGCAGCGCCACGAGCCGGCCGTTCACAGTCTGCGAGGCGATGATCGACGAGAAGAACTGGCCGGCCACGTCTTTGGTGGCCTCCTTCAGATCAATGAACTGATCGGCAAGCTGCGGCGCCCAGATGACATCGGTCTGATAGACGTCGATATCCTTGTTGCCTGCGGCAAGCCACAAGCGATATTGCGAGAACTGCTCGCTGCTCGATGACGGCATGGTGACGAGCTTCACCTGATTGCCGGTCTCCTTCTCAAAAATCGCAAGCTGCTTGTTCAGGAATTCGACGTTTTTCCCGGTGGTGTTCGCGGCAAACGAAATTTCTGCGGCGTGGATGGGGCCGGCCGCGATAGCGAGGCCAAGCGCGGACAAAGCCAGAGCAAACTGTTTCATAATCTCCTCCCAGAAATTGAAATCGATTTGGCAAACGAAACATTGCAGAAGGCTTTGATGACGTCAAGACACCAAAACCAGCTTCTGCTAGTTGTATTTGTATGATAATAATGGCCATGCTGCACGGAAAAGGGCGTAAATTCGGCATTTGCAGCCGAAACAGCAACGCCAAATAATTGAAATCGGTTTCAATATGAACTGAAACGGCACTTGCCCGTTGCGCATCATCAACGCATCGTCCATTGATTTCCCAGACAAAGAAGACAACGATGAAACTTCGCGAATTTGCAAAGCAGCTTGGGCTTTCTCCGACAACGGTCAGCCGTGCACTCAGCGGCTATCCGGAGGTGAGCGAAGCCACGCGCGCCCGGGTTGCAAGCGAAGCAATGCGGCTTGGCTATCGCCCCGATATCAATGCCGTGCGCCTGAAGACCGGGCGAGCCGGAGCGATCGGCGTCATGATGGGGCGTTCGGGAGAAATTCATTTCGCAGAATTCGTGTCAGGCATGGCGCAACGCCTGGAAACGACCGATACGGATATTCTCATCACACCGATTACCGCGCATAATGACGAGGACGAGATACAGGCCTACCGGCGCCTGGTCGAAAGCCGCCGGGTGGACGCCGTGATCATTCATTCGCCCCGCCCCAGGGACCCTCGGATCGAGATGCTGAACAGCTTGGGCGTGCCGTTTCTGGTCCACGGCCGCTCGGAGACCGATCACGTTCATGCGTGGCTCGATATCGACAATGAAAATGCCGTGCGCAGAGTGACCGAACACCTGCTCGATCTCGGGCACCGCCGCATTGCGATGATCAATGGGCTGCGGGGCAAGACCTATTCGATTCATCGAGAACAGGGTTTTCGGATCGCCCATCAGGAGCGTGGGCTCACCGCAGATCCCAACCTCATGGTCTGCGACAAATTCTCCGACGAGAGCGGCTTTCGCCATGCCCGCTCTTTTCTGGAGAGCGCCAATGCCCCGACCGCCATCGTTGCCGGTTCCACGATGACGGCGCTTGGTGTCTACCGCGCCGTCCGTTCGCTTGGAATGACGGTGGGGCAGGATGTTTCCGTCATCGCCCATGACGACGTCTTTCCCTATCTGACGGCTGAAAATATGGTCCCGTCGCTCTCGACCACACGATCCTCCATGCGTGCCGCGGGCACACGTTGCGCCGAGCTGACGCTACAGCTTATCGCCGGGCGCGCCGCGGACGAGATCCACGAATTGTGGCCGGTCGAGCTGATCCTGCGGGAAAGTACCGCGCCGCCGCGTTGACCGACCAACTTCCGATGCACGCGCGGCCTAGCAGCCGAAGTCCGTCAGCCGGCATCGCGCCGCACTCCACCATTTGCCCGCACCAGGGCCATCAGCATCGGGCCGATCGCAAATTCGCCTCTCTCGGTCCTCCGGGTGAGATCGCGGAGATAACCGCCGGGCGAATTGATGTGTCCGCCCCTTTCCAGAATGCAGGCGATCACCGTCGCGGCGTTTTCCGGCCCCATGCCGGCGCAGGCTTCTTCATAGGCCGAGGGGCTGACGCCGAGCATCGAGCGGACGACGACGGCAGCCGACATCAGGTCGCGCCAATTGCCGATCGTTCCACCCGGCCCATAATCGAGAATTTGCGGGCAGGCCTGAAGAACCAGACCAAGCGGGAAGGATTTCAGCGTATGTCCCGCCGCCGGTTCAGCCGCGCCGGATCTCCTGCCGCTCATTGCTCCCGCCGATGCCGGATGTCTCAATCTTTGCTCGTCCTGCGGCCCGGCGACCCGGTTAATATCGGTCGTCAGCTTTGCGCCCTGCTTCGTTTCGAAGCTTGGTTCAAGTTCAGATGTGGAATAGGGGTTTGAATTCTGTTTGTGGCGCTCAGTTTGAGACTCATTGGCGTCTATTTTTTGTGATTTTATATGTCTTTCCAGCAAGTTGACGGCTTCATCGCGCAACAGGCCCATCTCGTCGAGCAAGGAAGCCAATTCCTCGCGACCCGCCACGCGCGGAATCCTGCACACGAGATCGCGAAACATCAACGACATCTGCTCCCAGTCGCCGGGCACAGCCTCATCGAGCGCTGCTGCGATCAGCTTGGAAATATCGCGCCGGCATACGGTGAGGCGCTCCCTGGTCACCCGGATAAGTTCTCGGTCAGCAACCACCTCGGCGGCCAGGGTTTCGATCTCTGCCGCGCGCGCCAGCAGTGGCGCGACGCTGAAGCCGAAGGCCTCACCGATCTCCCCTTCCCTGTCGCGGCGCGCATAACGCTTTCCGTTCGGGCTGTCCTTGCGCAGGATCAGGCCGGCCTCGACCAGCACGGCAAGATGCCGCCGCAGCGTCGCCGGCGTCATACCCCGGGCGCGAAGCGAAAGCTGCGCATTCGAGGGAAAGACGATCAGGCCTTTCTCCTCGGAAATCTCGTCATCGGGATAGAAGGTCAGCAGCGCATCGAGCACCGTCAGCGCCCGATCGGTCACGCCAAGTGCCGGCCGCGCCTCGCAGATCGCCCTGAACAGTTTCCACTTGCTGCGTTTCATCCCCGGCTCGATCGTCTCGGCCAGTTGCTGGCTTGCCAGCATGCCGAGCGACATCGGCCGCCGCCCAAAGGGCGTCGTCACATATCCACTCTCCATATGCCTTCACCTTCGTTCAGGCAAAAGAAAACAGTCCACCACTTTGGTGCCTAAGACGCTTGACTGTGATTCGTGGAAATGCGATTCTCGATGTGCTTAAGATCTGAGAAGGGCTTCCACGACGGCGTCGTTGGGGGCCTTTTTCTTTTGCGCGCTACGCTCCTCTGTACTTTTTGAACTCCTGGAACAGGCCTTGCAGCCGCTCCTGGACGAATTGGTCGAACCCGGGCGCGGTCTTGCCGTCGAAGACGAAAGTGGCGCCGGACCCTGTCTTTTTGACCATTACCGGCACGCCGCTGATTTCTGATTTACTCGCCGCCGGCTTCGGTGCCGCAGCCTTCTTCGTTGCCAGAACGAATGCCCGGTGAAACCGCTCGTCACTTGAAATTCCGCGCGCGTCGTCCGCGGACAACTCCGCGATGATCTTATCGACATCGGCATTTTCCAGCCGCTCGCCGAGTTCCAGCCAGCGTCGGCGGCCAATATCAGGCGCAGCGCCGATGGCGTTGATGAGCGCCAGGGGCACCTGCCGTATCACGATCAGCATTCTCGACAGCGCCGCCTTGTCGACGCTCAGCGCCGCCATGATGACGTCGCGGGCAAAGCCGCGTTCCTCGAGCCGCGACGCGAAAAGCGCACGCTCGATATAGGAGAGATTGGTGCGGGCGCTGTTTTCCTGCCCCTGGCTGACGACCAGCTGGCCGTCGGTCAGGTCGCGGACGACCGCGCGCACCCTGATGCCGATCTCTCTCGTGGCCGCCAGGCGGCGATGGCCATAGGCGACCTGATAGCGGCCCCTGGCTTCCGGATGCGGACGCACGAGGATCGGAACCTGCTGCCCATGCTCGCGGATCTGCTCGACCAGCTCGGCGAGTTCAGCCGCATCGATCGCCAGGCGGTCGCTGACGAAGGAGCCGTCGATGAGCCCGGGATCGAGCTCGACGATCATCTGGCCGGCCGCAAGCTGCCGTTCCAACTCGCTCGCCCGCTCCATCTTCTCGGTAATGTTGCCGAGCGTCTTGGTGATGCCGCCGACCGGCCCGCCACTGCGCTCCTGCGGCACGAAGCCGGCAATCGGACGATTGTCGCGCGGCGCGACCGCTTCCACCCTTGCCGGACTCGGCGCGGAAATTTCGATGAGGTTCTTGCGCGCCATCCTATCTCCTTCCCCAGGTGGAGCGAATATGCGCTTCGATCTCACCATTCACGAGGTTCAGCGACTCCAGCGCGCGATCATAGGTTCCGCGTGTGAACTGCGAACGCTCGACTTCGTAGAGTGTCTGCTTGGTGACGCCGGCATCGGAAACGGCCGTCGATTTCACCATGGCGTTGTGGAGCATGCGATTGCCGAAGATCGCCCGCATGAAGCCGGTCATCTGGCTTTGCGGCCCGTCATTCGGCTCGAACCGCGTCACGAGATAGCGCATCCAGTCATAGCTGGTGCGCCCGCCGGCCTTCTCGACGACCGACATCAATTCACTCGTCATCGTCAGGAACTGCGACATCGACATGACGTCGAGCATCTGCGGGTGAACCGTAATCAGCACCGAGGTCGCGGCGCAGAGCGCCGACATCGTCAGGAAGCCGAGCTGCGGCGGGCAGTCGACGACGACGATGTCATAAAGGCTTTCGATATCGGTCAGCACCTCGCCGATGCGGGCGAAGAACATCGTCTCCGCCGTGCCCGATGCCATGGCCTTCGGCGTCTCGTGCTCGAACTCCATGAGTTCGAGATTTCCGGGAATGAGATGCAGGTTCGGCGTATAGGTGGCGCGCACGATGTCGGCGATCGGGCGCGGATCGTCATAGCGGATCGCACCGTAGATCGTTTCGCCCTCGCCGACGTCGAACTCCGGCTGATGGCCAAACAAAGCAGACAGGGAGGCCTGCGGGTCGAGGTCGACGGCGAGTACGCGGTAGCCCCGGAGCGCCATGAACTGCGCGAAGTGGGCGGCGGTCGTGGTCTTGCCCGAGCCGCCCTTGAAATTCATCACGGAAACGATCTGGAGTTTTTCGCCCGGCCTGCGGGCCGGCACGTATTTCGGCGTCCCGTTCCGCTCGTCGAGGACCCGGCGGATCCGGTCCATGTCGGTTGCGCTATAGAGCCGGCGTCCGTTTGCCAGCGGATCCGGTCCATGGCCGTCAGCGGCCACCTGCCGGAGATAACCTTCGCCTATGCCGATGAAGGCCGCAGCCTCCGCCGGAGAAAATGTCCTGATCGTCTTTTGCGACAGAGGGGGAAAGATTTTGGCCTGATGCTGCTGAAGTTGATAGGATAACTCCTTCGCATCCGTTGCCAGAAGCGACGGAAGGTGCTCTTGATCATCTTGAAGAGCAAGACTCGGTTGCATGATCTCTTTCCTGCGTAACTGCGCAATTTTGAACGAAAGCGCTTCAGTTGCGCAGTTACTATATGCCGCGATTCGTGACCGAATTACAAATGCTTAACCAAAACGCGCATCAGAGCCGGCAAAACAGGCTCCGAAAAACGCAGGTTTGGCGGCTTGGATGGCGGTGATTCGCACCGCCCGAGATGCCGACAGGCAAGGCCTGCATGCTCAACATGCATATGAATTTCCGCGCTCCAGCCAACCGATTCGGCTCCACCCGGCCGATCGGACGCGGCCGGCCGGGGGAGTGTCGGGTTTTATTTACCCATCATCTGCTTGGCGTTATCAGGCGTAATCGCGGTGGTGTCGACTGTGACGGTTGCCGGCACCGACGAGGCGCAATCGAGTAATATCGACTTTGCCATGTCGATCGCTTCCTTGGCGCCCGTGGGATAGGTAAAGGTCGCGGACCAATCACCCTTCGCGACCGCTTCAATCCCGCCGGCAGGGCCAGGCAAGCCGTCGGTGCCGATGATCTTCACGCTCTTACCGGCGCCTTTTGCAGCAAGCAGCGCACCGGCCGCCATCATGTCGTTGCTGGCATAGACCATCTTGATATCGGGATGAGCCTGCAACATAGCCGCGAAAGCCGTTTGCGCTTTGTCCGGCAGCCAGTCAGCTGCCTGTTCTGCAACGATCTGAATCTTAGGATTGGCCTTCACACCATCTTTGAAGCCGTTCAGCCGTTCGACGGCCGGTGTCGAACTCGGCAGCCCCTCCAGCACGGCAGCCTCGCCGCCATCTGGAAGAAGCGTCTTGCTCGTATATTCGCCGGCTGCCAAAGCAATCTTGTAATTATCGCCACCGATGAAAGCTGTGTAGTCCTTGCCGGCTTCACCGTTCGTCTTACGATCGAGTTCGATGACCGGGATACCCGCGTCCATTGCCCGCTTGACGGCAGGGGTAAGCGGAGCCGCTTCGAAAGGCGATATCAACAGGAGGTCAACCTTTTGCGTTATGAAATTGTCGACCTGTGATGTCTGAGTGTTCACATTGCCGGCCCCGTCGGCAATCTGCAGCGTAAACTGAGGGACCGCCTTGGCGGCCGCCTCCAGCTCATCGTTGACATGCTGGCGGTATGGCTCAGCGTTGTTGGCTTGCGAGAAGCCGATGACGAATTCGCCGTCTTTGGCGCAAGCCTTCACGAGCGGATCGGCAGCTTGGGCCACGCTCACAGAACCGACGCAAGAGCAGGCCAGTAGCAGGATTCGCCAGGTATTTGATGACTGAAATGTAGTCCGTATCATTGCTTTCTCCTCCACATTGATCCCGGATCCACCTTCCGGGAGGTGCCGCCACATTACCTGCCCAACCCTTCGCGGCGACGAACGAGGGATTGAAGGACTGCCGCCAAGACAATGATTGCCGCCGTGGCAAGCAATTGCATGGCTGGCGTGATGTTGTTGAGCTGCAGAATATTGGCTAAGGCACCCAGCATGATCGTGCCGGCGATCGTTCCGACCATGGAACCCGCGCCGCCAAACAGACTGGTTCCTCCAATCACCACGGCGGCGATGGCAGTCAATTCGTATCCGGTGCCATCATTGGCGCTACCGAAGTTGAATTGGCCGGCGTGGACGATGCCGGCTAGCGCGGATGCAAAGCCTGTTATGGCATAGACGGCGATCTTGATCGCCGAGACAGGAACGCCCGATATGCGGGCGGCACGCTCATTTCCGCCAACCGCATAGACGTAACGGCCGAACCGCGTTGTATTGAGAAGGATCGTGGCGATGAAGGCGAAAATCAGAAAGACGATGGTGGCTACCGGAACGACGTTGCCGAACAGACGGCCGCCCAGGATTGCGAAGATCGGCGGAGCAAGGCCTGGCCCCTCGCCATACGATATATTGATGTATTGATTTCCCGAGACCACGAGTGCCAGGCCTCGAGCAGCCTGCAGCCCCGCAAGGGTCACGATGAATGCTTCGAGCCGAAACTTGCTTGAGATTGCTCCTTGGACCAACCCGAAACAAGTTCCCATCAGGAGCACCGCCACAACCGTCGTAATTAGCCCGAAGCCACCAGAGACCATCAACGTTGCAGTAACAACGCTCGCAAGACCAAGGGTCGCCCCGACCGATAGATCGATCCCGGCGGTGATGATCACAAACGTCATCCCGATCGCGATGATGCCGGTTTCGGATACCGCGCGGACGATGTTGGCGATGTTGTCGGGCTGGAGAAACAGGATAACGCCGTGCCGGCGGGGAGAGAATATGATGCCGCCGGCAAAGACCAGCACAAGGCCGATCAGGCTTTGGAAGCGCACTATCACAGCAAGCGGATCAATACGCTTAGCAGGCTGTATCGCTGGATTGGACGTGATCTGCTGTTCGGACATCATCCCTCCCTCCCGTTGGCAGCGGCCAGAACCTCATGCTCGCCCACGCCGCCGGAAAATTCGGCAACGCTGCAGCCGTCGCGGAGAACCACTATTCGGTCGCATAAGCCGATCAGCTCCGGCATTTCGCTTGAAGCGACAAGAATGCCCAATCCGTCCGAGGCAAATTTGCGCAGGCGAGTGTAAATCTCCCCCTTCGCTCCGACGTCAACACCACGGGTCGGCTCGTCGAGAAGCAACAAGCTGGGATTGCCCAATACCTCCTTCGCAAGGACGACCTTCTGTTGATTGCCGCCAGAAAGAGCACCCACCGCGATCCGGGGGTTCTTCGGACGAATGTCGAAATTCCCGAACGAGTTCTTAATCGCATCGTCCTGTCGACGCGCAGACAACAAGCCATTCGGCGATATCCGCCGAATGATCGACATCACCAGATTGAGGCCAACAGACATACGCAACATAAGTCCGGCACCGCGCCGATCATCGGTTACGAATGCGAGACCAACTCTGCGCGCAGCGGCGATGGATCTGAGCCTTGCCGGTTTGCCGTCAATTGTAACCTCGCCCTGCCATCTTCCCGGCACGCCCGTCCCGTACAGAGCGCTCAGAAGCTCCGTCCGGCCCGCGCCCATCACACCAGCCAAACCGACAATTTCACCGCGGTGAACATCCAGATCAATTTTAGATGGGGCCCGCCACCCGGGTGACGGCCGATGCGGACGGAAGGAGGCCTGCCGCATCCGCAGAAGCACATCTCCGACATGACCGGATCGAGGCGGGTAAAGCTCGCTCAATGGACGGCCGACGAGAAGCTGTACCAACTTGGCCTGCGGCGCGTTCGGTTCGGTAACGCCAGCTACTCTACCGTCGCGCATCACCGTCACTCGATCGGCAATCTGCGGGACTTCCTCAAGCCGATGCGAAATATAGACGATACCTACGCCTGATGATGCGAGTCCGCGCATGATTTCGAACAAGCGATCGACTTCCCCAGCGGTCAAGGCAGCTGTTGGCTCGTCCATAATCAGAGCACGCGACGCATAAGACAGCGCCTTGACAATGGCGACAACCTGGCGCTGGCCGATTGAAAGTTCGCTTACGAGCTGAGCCGGATCAATTGAACGGTCAATCGCTTCCAGCCTGTTGCGGGCTTCGCGCAACATCGCCTTTCCGTCCAGCATGCCGTGTCGATGGACCAACTCGCGACCAAGAAAGAGATTGGCCGCGACGCTCAAACTCGAAACGAGATCCAATTCCTGGAAGATCGTCGCGATTCCTGCGGCTTGTGCATCGCGGGGGGTGTAAAATCGCGCGGGGTTTCCGTTGATGAAGATCTCTCCCCGATCCGGCGTATGCACCCCCGACATCAGGTTCATCAATGTTGATTTGCCCGCGCCGTTCTCCCCAAGCAGGGCATGAATCTCTCCAACTTTGAGATCGAAATCCACGCCACGTAGCGCTTGAACACCGCCGAAATGCTTGGTGACCCCTTTCGCCGAAAGAACAACCTGATTATTCATGCTGCTTCTCCACACGATTGACGGATACGCAGGACTGGCGACAGGCGCACGGTCTGCCGAGGTAGATGTTTATCGCCGATCCGTTGGATCAGGAGATCCGCTGCTTTGTAACCAATCTCGTCACAAGGCTGGGCCATGAGCGTCAGGCGCGGTTCGAAATAATCCGCCCATTCGAAATCATCGATTCCGAGCACGGATATGTCCACGGGAACGCGTAGACCGCGTTCCCGAATGGCTCTCATGGTGCCGATCATCGCAAGATTATTTGAGGCCAGGATTGCTGTGGGTGGCTCCTTCAGCTCCAGCAACCGGTGCGTCGAAGCCGTGGCGTCTGCGGTGCTGCTATTGCCATTGCTGATGAAAGCAGGCGGCACCTCTATCCCCTTCTCCGCCATGGCAGCCCGGAAAGCCTTCGTGCGCTCCACGGTCGTCGCAAATCCCGGCTGACCCAGGATGATTCCGATCCGTTCGTGATGGAGTGCAACGAGATGATCGACCAGCATGCGAATAGCCGCCGTGTTATCGGTCCCGACCTGATCGAAACGATCATCGGAGAGCCTGTCGACGAGCACGCAGGGAAGATTGCAGTCGATAAGGTAGTCCAACGATCTTTTTGGATCGCCCGAAGGGGCAAGAATAATCCCATCGACGCGGCGCCGATGCAAATGCCGGACGAGCTCCAGTTCTCGATCTGGATCGTCCTGAGTGTCACACAAAAATGCGATCAAGCCTCTCTTGGAACACTCGGCTTCGATCGCGCAAATGATGTCGCCGAAATAAGGGTTCGAGATCGCGGAAATCGCCAAGCCGACTGTACCTGTCGAGGAGAGTTTGAGCGAGCGCGCAACGGCGTTTGGAATGTAGCCAATCGCGTCCACAGCCTCCATGACGAGCTTCGCCTTTTCGGGCGACACGTAGCGGGTCTTGTTAAGAACGTGCGAAACCGTGGAGACAGAAACGCCGGCCGCCCTTGCGACCGCGGAAATAGTGGTCATGCGTGCCCTCCGGCTTTCGCCAGCAGCACTACAAGGAAGCTGCTCAAATTATCCTCCCAAGCGGAACCAACTCGAACAGGCTTTCCCGGGATCCGCGAATATGATCAGGCTAACGTCATCGAAACGTTTGCGCAATCGATTTCGTATGGATATCTCTCAAGCCGCACCCCCTCCTTGGAAGGAAGGTACACGTGAAAAGATGTTCCGCGTTCACGGTCGACCAATGTTGGTCATGGCTTCAATGGTCATGACATGAGCTCCAGAAACGAGCAGGCGATCAACTCTTCGCCGAGTGTGGCCGCATCTATTCCCGGTTAGCAACCACCGGCAAGGTTCCTTCGTTTGGACGACGGGATTCAGTCTGCCGTGCGGCGGAGACGAGGCGTCGCTTTGCGCGGATAGAATGCCATTGTTGGTCGATCAGGACGCCGATGAGGATCACGCCACCCATGACGGCGAAGTTCAGCGACGAAGGAATGCCGAGCAGGTTTACAAGGTTTTGCAACTCTTGCAGTAGGACTGTGCCCAGCACGACCCCGACGATCGATCCCTCACCGCCGCGGAGTGAAAAGCCGCCGAGCACGGCGGCGGCGATCGCGTAGAGCTCGTAGAACTGGCCATGGCTCGCCGGCGAGATCGAGCGCGTGTACATGGCGAAATAGATCGCCGAAAGCGCCGTAAGCAGTCCGCAGATGATATAGGCCGTCATAACCAAGCGGTCAGTCCGGATACCTGAATAGCGAGCAGCCTCTTCGTTTTTTCCAACCGCGTAAAGATAACGTCCGAAGACAGAGCGATGAAGCACCAGCCACATGGCCACGGAAATGACGACCATCGCAATGAAGGTGCTCGGAATGCCATAGAACCGCCCGGCGGTCAGAAACTCAAGCTTCGGGAAATTCTGGCCGAAAGCAAATCCCGCCGTTCCGTCGGCCGTATAGAAGCGCGCTGCCCCGCGATAGATCAGGAGGCCGCAAAGGGTGACGACGAAGGGCTGCAAGTTGAGCCGGGTGATGAGCCAACCGTGGACGGCGCCTATGACGGCGCCGAGCAGGAGAATGAGCGGCAGTGCCAGCGTCCAGGGCATATCTTGTACCGCTATGAAATCGACGAACAGTACGCCAAGAAGCGCTACGAGCGAGCCCACCGAAAGCTCGATACCGCCCGTAATGATGACAAAGGCCTGACCCATCGACAGGATGCCGAACAGACCAATCAGGTTGGCGGTGTTCGCGAGGTTGATCGGCAGCAAGAAGCGCGGGTTGATGATGGCGACGACGACGCCGACAACGACGATCAAAAGCAGCAGTCCAAGATCTTTCTTGATCATTCGAGACCCATCTCCGATACCCGTTCATAATGGCTGCGGCCGCTATTTTACGCTTTTGCCGACAGCAAGCAAAAGGACGCTTTCCTGGCTGAATTCGTCCTCTTCGAGAATGCCGGCGATCTGGCCCTCGTGCATGACGGCGATGCGGTCAGAAACGCCGATCACCTCTTCCATGTCGCTGGAGATCATCAGGATCGCGACACCGGCATCAGCAAGCGCTCGCATCAGGCCGTAGATTTCGTTCTTCGCGCCGATATCGATGCCGCGTGTCGGCTCATCGAAGATCATTACCCTCGGGCTCATCGACAACCATTTGGCTAGAACCACCTTTTGCTGGTTGCCGCCGGACAGAGTGCCGGTTCGCGTCGAAACGGAGGGCGCTTTGATCCCGAGACGAACACGCTGCTTTTCAGCGGCCTCGATCTCCCGTTCAGCGGAGACCATGAAGCGGCTAGAAATCCTGGGAAGATCGGCAAGGGTGATGTTCTGGGCGATCGGAAGATCAAGAAGAATGCCATTGCGCTTGCGATCCTCCGGCACCAGAAAAATGCCCCGGGCGACAGCGTCCCGAGCAGAACCGATCGCAATTTGGCGTCCGTCCTGCAGAATGGCTCCGCCGTAACTCCGGTCGATGCCGAAGAGTACCCTTGCAAGCTCGGTGCGGCCAGACCCGACGAGGCCTGCAAGCCCCAGGATTTCTCCGTACCTTATTTCCAGGTCAACGGGGCGGCTGGGATAGGCCTCAGTGCGCACGCCGTTTACCTTCAATGCGACCGGCCCTGGCGAACGCTGCGGCTTTGCCGTCCTGGCCGCGAGCAACCGGCCGATCATCAGCTTGACCATTTGATCATGGCCAATGTCCTTCTTGGCGAGCGTACCTACGAGCGTGCCATCGCGTAATACGACCACCCGATCTGCTACGCGCTCAACCTCGTGGAGACGGTGCGAGATGAAGATCACACTGATTCCATCCGCTTTCAGCGATGTGATGATGTTCAGCAGCCGCTCGGTTTCGGCCAGCGGCAGGCTGGAAGTGGGTTCGTCGAAGATGACAAGCCGAGCCTTGATCGACAGCGCCTTGGCGATTTCCACCATCTGCTGCTCGGCAAGAGAAAGCAACGCAACGGGTGTGTCGGCGGAAAAATGTGCTCCCACGCGCTTCAAGAGCGGGGTCACCATCTCTCGAAGCCGAGCACGATCGACAAACTTGAAAGGTCCCGCTTTCAACGGCTCACGGCCCAGGAAGATATTGGCGGCGACGTCGAGATTGTCAAAAAGGTTGAGTTCTTGATGCACAAAAGCGATGCCGGATGCGATGCTCGTCTCCACAGTAAGGTGGCGAAGCTCTGCGCCATCGAGCAGGATCGTGCCCCGATCCGGAGCGATCACGCCGCCAAGAATATTCATCAGCGTCGATTTGCCGGCCCCATTCTCGCCGACCAAGCCGATGACCTCTCCCGGCACGATGTCGAGCGACAACCCGTCAAGCGCTACGACGCCTGGAAAAGTCTTGCCAACGCCGGAAAGCGAAAGGAACGGCGTTGCAGGCGCGTTCGGTGACGGGATGTCTGAGCTATGATTCATTGCCTGTCCATGACTGCGGGTGCTGCGGCATGAAACGTCTTTCGCGGCGGGGAGTACCCCCGCCGCGAAAGAGAATTACTTTCCAGCCATGGCCTTCAAGTTGGCGGCATATTTATCGACGTCATCCTTGCCGATGATCACTGTCGGAATGATGATCAAGCCGTTGCTGGGAACACCGGACTTGTCGCCCTTGAGGTAGGCAGCCATCAGCTTCATCCCCTGATAAGCCCATTCGAATGGCTGCTGCACGACGGTTGCCGCGACAGTGCCTTCCTTGACGCCGCCGAGCGTGATCGGATCGTCGTCAAAGCCGACGACAGTGATCTGACCAAGCTTTCCGGCGTCGCGCAGCGCCTCATAGATGCGTGGCGTGTTATATGAGTAGAAGCCGACCATGCAGGTCACGTCCGGGCTGGCAACCAGTGCATCCTCGACATTCTTTTTTGCGCGTGTCTGGTCGATATCGTCACCGCGCACATCTGTCAGCTCGATCTTCGTCCCCTTAAGCCCATCCTTCATGCCCTGAATGCGTTCCTTGGCATTATCGGCTCCGAGGAGCCCGACAAAACCGATGCATTTGCCGCCATCCGGCATTGCCTTCTTCGCGATTTCAGCCGCCTGCAGACCGGCGTCGATATTGGACGAGCCAATATAAGCGACGCGGTTGGTCTGCGGCGCGTCGCTGTCGGTCGTGAAGAGGGCTGTTTGTGAGCCGATCTTGTTCAAGCCCTCGGTCTGCGTCTTGGGATCGACTGCGGAAACCATGATCCCCTTGACGCCAGCACTGACGAGGTCTTCCATCAGGCGCTGCTGGATGGCTACCGATGCCTGCTCAGGGTACTTCAGTTCCAGTTGGTAATCCGGCAATTCGGCCTGGGCCTTCTTCACGCCCGCTTCCGCGGCTTTCCAGAAGTCAGACGCGCCGTTGACGACGAAAGCAAGAGTTGGTTTGTCGGCGGCATCGGATACTGCAATCGGCGCCGCGCTCAGTACCAGCCCGGCAAGGAACAAGGCTGCATTCCGTTTCAGCTGTTTCATAATATACCTCCCGAGGGGCCGCAGTCGCATGGGCCCGTTTGCGATTTACGGCCGGCCGAATGCGCGCCCCCTCCTAAGGGCCGCCGCAAAAGCGACGAGTGGCATAGGTTCCGATCGCCCTCTGACGGTATACAAGAATCTTAATTAGTAAATAGTATTATCAATGCACATCAAAACATTTCATCGCGGGATAACTAGAATCAAGTTTTGAAGTGATGATCGCCAAGCAATGCAGGTGATCGCGCGATTGCCAGCACTTTCGGATAAATGCTAATATTAATTACCTAAAACGCAACTCCTTCCAAGATCCGGAGATCATTCCCCCGCATGCGAAAGCCTAAGACCCAAAAGAATCCTGAAATGGATAAGCCCGCCCGCGTGACCATGATGGACATCGCCGCGGCGGCCGGCTGCTCGCAGGCTGCTGTTTCCTTCGTGCTCAACGACACGCCCGGTACCCGCATCTCACAGCAGACTCGCGACCGCGTATTGGAGGCGGCGCGCGCCCTCGGCTACATGGGGACAAGCTATACCATGAAGGCCACTTATTCGGGCCTGGACAACGTGATCGGTTTCGCAGTGGATCAGCTCGCTACCAGCCCGGAAGCGATCGTCGCAATCGAGGGCGCCCGCCAAGCGTCGTGGAACACGGGCAACGTGCTGTTAGTCACCCAAACGCTGGGTGATCCTGTCATGGAGCCAAAAGCGATCAGGGCGCTGACGAACGGGGGCATATCCGCGCTCATATACATGACAATCTATACCAGAGAGGTCCAACTCCCTTCTTATGTCTACGAACTCAAGATCCCGACGGTATTGTTGAACTGCTACACGGCGGATCATGCCTTTCCAGCCGTGGTGCCAAGTGAAATCGCCGGAGGCCAGAGCTCCACCCGGCATCTAATCGCGCACGATCACCATCGCATAGGGACGATCACTGGTGAAATCTGGATGCAGGCTGCACAAGACCGGCTGACGGGATACCGCCGTGCACTGGCGACCGCCGATATACCCTTCGATCCAGAATTAGTCGTTGAAGGCGACTGGTCGGCCGGTGCCGGCTACGCCGCTACGATGCAATTGCTTGCTTTGCAGGACCCCCCCACCGCCATTTTCTGCCAGAACGATCGCACTGCAGTGGGATGCTACGAAGCGCTCAAAGATGCCGGGCTTCGCATTCCCCAGGATATGTCGGTGGTCGGCTACGACGATGAGGAAATTTCAAGACATCTGGTGCCGGCACTGACCACTTCGGTCCTTCCGCACCTCGCCATGGGTCAGTGGGCGATTGAACATCTCAACCTTCAGACCATGCCCGGCAAGCGCTATCCAATTACGAAGCTCGAATGCTCACTGGTCAATCGTCATTCCGTCGCTGCGCCGAGGGCCAAGGCGCGGCATATCTTCGATGGGGCGCATGGGCCGCGATAGACTGGAGGTCGAGCCGGCGGGGCACTGCACCGCTGGAGCATGATCCCCGTTTCGGTCGGCATCATTCTCTGGTTGTTCAATAGAACAGGATTCACCCTTTGATGCGAAGGCCAACCGGTCAATAGTGTTGAGGCCGCGCAAAAGCTTGAGCCCCGGCTGCAGGGAGATTTATTGGAATCTGCCATAACGCGGGTCTTCGCCTCAGGAACCGGGCGCTATCAATTTCAACGAGGGGAAATAGCGGCGATAGCGGCCGACATCTCGCGTCAGGAGCGGCAGCTCCTGCACGGCGGCATGAGCGCCGATGAAGAAATCGGGAAGTACGCCGGTGCGCGTACCGCCTGCTTTGCGATATTGCGTGAAAACCTTCCCGGCAAGAAACAGGGCGGGTTTCGGCATCGGTATCATCTCGAGGGCGGCCTGTTCCACAAAGGCCTCCAGGTCCTCGATCCTCTCGTATCGAACCGCAAGTTCGGCAAAGACTACATCATTAATGAGCAGGGGACCCTCGATACTCGCGGCTTCGAGTTGCGCAATAGACCAGTCGGACCATTCCGGGTCGTCGGTTACGAGGTCCAGGAGCACATTGGTATCAACCAGGGTCACGTTTCGCCGCGCGTTAAAGCCATGATAGCGTCGGTATCCAGGCCCTTGCCGGCATGGCCGCGCAGCTTCTCGAAGCGGCTCGCCGGCCGTTTCTTGTCGGCGCGCGTCAGAACCACACTGCCGTCGGCAGCACGATGAAAATCGACCTGGCTGCCAGGAACGATGCCAAGCATGTCCCGTACAGGCTTCGGAATTGTCACCTGCCCTTTCGCAGTAACGGTGGTGGTCATAGCGAACGCCTTCTGTAATACTCTCCAAGAAGAAGGTATTACTTCGTTCGGCAAAATTCAAGATGGCCGCTAAGCCGCCATCGACCTATAGAGCCACTCGGAGAGCGTCTGGCTCCCCACGCGCGCGCCGACATGAGGCAGCAACACATCACCGCTCAGTTCAACGCCGAAATACGAGGTGGAAGGATCGGTTATCACCTGTCGCGGGTCCTCGTTCGCGGACAGATAGATGCGGGCGATTTCGTCGATGCCGAACTGTTCGGGGCCGCCGATCTCGACGATATTGCCCAAGGGATCTCCGGCTGACAATTCCGCCAGGAATGCCGCGACTTCCCGAGCCCAGACCGGCCTGATGGGGGCCGGAGGCAAACGAACGACGTTGCCTTCGGCACCGATGTCGATCACGCCGTTGATGAATTCGTAGAACTGCGTCGAGCGGAGGATCGTGTAGGGGGCGAGTCGAGGCCCTGATGAGATTTTCTTGAACCGCTTTCGCGCGAAAATAATCGCTTTCGACGAGGCACGGCGTGCCGACGACGGAGAGCGCGAGATAGTGCCGGACGCGGGCTTCCGCCGCCGCCGCGAGCAGGTTCTTCGTCGATGCCTTGAAGAAATCGAGCGCCGAACTGTCGCCAAAGGACGCGGCATTGGTCACATCGATGACGACGTCCGCACCCGTCATCGCCGCATCGAGGCCCTTGCCGATCACCGTATCGACTCCGAGCGACAGAGATGCGGCCGTGACGTCGTGGCCCAAACGCCGCAGCTCCGCCGCCAGTTGCGTTCCGATCAGACCGCTTGCTCCCGCTATCATGATTTTCATCTCGGCATCCTCTGTTGCATCGTCTATATGCCCGCGCGGACGGAGAATGACCGGGACGCCGAACGCCTTCCATCATGCTTGAGGGTCGGATGTCCGAGACGCAGGACATAGCGGAGCCAGCCCAAAGTCTAGGATGCCGGATCGGAAAGATGGAAGGTCAGCCGGCGGTGGAGAAATCCGCCTACATCCCCGCGCAATGCATGGGTTTCCATGAGTTGCGGTTGTGGTGCGCCAGGATTACGGTTCCAGTATGAGCGCGCCGGCCCCGAAATGGAAAACAACTGCTGCAGGACATGCTGACAATTCCCTGGCTTCGCCTGTCCAGCCGGAACGATGGATGGAAAGCGTCTGGTCGCACCGCCCGCCATTCCTGCGTCTGGCGCTTTTCTTCCTCGCCTATGTGCTCGCGTGCGGCTTCGCCCAGTCGCTCGCGGTGGTGCCGGAAACCGGTATTTCCATCTGGCCTCCGGCCGGGCTGTTCATCGCGACCCTGATCCTCGCCTCCCGACCCAGCTGGCCATGGTGGATACTGGCCGGCTGCCTGGGAGAGATGTTCAGTAATGTCCTATGGTTCCATAGTCCGCAAGCTGCGGCCTTCCTGATCTATGTCGGCAACGCTCTCGAAGCGATGGTCGCGGCATGGCTCGTCAACCGGACTTTGAAGCTCCCGGTTCGGCTCGAAACCCTGCAGGAAGTGATTGCATTTGTTATCATCAGCGCCGGAATTGCGCCAACCGTCAGCGCGACCATCGGAAGCGCCACGCTTGCCTGGTTCAGCATCCAGTCGCAATCCTTCCTGACGGCCTGGCCCTTATGGTGGATCGGAGACGCGACCGGTGTCCTGATCGTGGCACCGCTTGCACTGGTTCTGTTCCACAGCTGGCCCGGCAAGACCCAACTCTCGGCAGGGCAATGGGTGGAAGCTGCCGTCCTGGCGCTGATCTTTCTCGGCGTCGCCGCTCTTTCGCTGAGTGGCTATCTCCCCTTCGCCTATATCATCATGCCGCCTCTTCTCTGGGCCGCGGTCCGCTTCGAAATCAAGGGGGCGGCAGTGTCGCTCGCTCTCCTAGCCCTGATCACCGCCGTCTCCACGATGACGGGCGCCAGCCAGTTTGCCGGCGATCCGGCGTCCCAGAAATACAACCAGGTCATGCTGCAGCTTTTCCTGGCGATCTCAGCATTCTCAGCGCTGATCGTCGCCGCCATATCGCGTCAGCATCAGCTGGCGGTGTTTTCGTTGCGTCAGAGCGTGGAAACGCTCAGCGAAAGGGAACGGGAATTATCGCAGCTCGTAGACATGGTGCCGAGCCATGTCTGGCGCCTGAGACCGGACGGCGAGCCGACCTTCTTCAACAAACGCATGATCGACTTCCTCGGCATCGACGTTGCGGATTCAGACCGGCCTGATGTGAGCCGGCTGGAGGCAGTCCTTCAAGCCATCGTTCATCCCAATGATATCGCGGCGTTCAGAGAGTCGCTCAGCCATTGCCTCGTCACCGGCGAAGTCTTCGCCATGCGCTATCGGCTGCGCCGCGCCGACGGCGTCTATCGGTGGATGTCGAGCCGCGCCGTGCCCATGCGCGATCAGGCTGAAAAAATCGTCCAATGGTACGGTCTTTGCCACGATATCGATGATCAGGTCCAGGCCGAAGAGGCCCTGCGCCGGAGCGAGCAGCAGCTGCAGCAGATGATCGATGCCGTTCCCGTCCGCATCTGGAGTGTGGAGCCGGCGGGCGGGTCGATCTACTTCAACAAACGCTACCAGGATCACTTCCGAGCGGTCATCGCCGATTTCGATGCCCTGGCCGAACCGCGCATCGACGAGCTGCTGAACCAGCTGGTGCATCCCCACGAGGCGCCCGCTGTGCGGCGCATGCTACGCAATTGCTTCGAAAGCGACGGCGGCACCGCGATGCGGTTCCGCTGGCTTGAAAAAGACGGCGTCTATCGCTGGGCCGAATGCAGGGTGGAGCCGCGGCGCGACGACGAGGGGAAGGTCGTGCAATGGTACGGCGTGTCCCTCGACATCGATGACGAGGTGCGGGCGCTGGAAGCCTTGCGCGATCGCGAGCGCGAACTCTCGCAGCTCGTGGACATGGTCCCGGTCCAGATCAGGCGCCTGACGCCGGAAGGCGAGCCGGTCTTCTTCAACAAGCGCCTGATCGACTTTTTCGGTGTCGACGTCGGAGATATGGATCGGCCGGGCATGAGCCGCCTTTCCTCAAACGTTCACACTCTCGTCCATCCAGATGATGCGCCCAGGCTGCTTGAGACAGTCCACCATTCCCTCGCCAGCGGCGATCCCTTCTCGATCAAATACCGCATGCGTCGTTTCGACGGTGCCTATCGTTGGGTCGACTGCCGCGCCGAGCCGCTGCGGGGTCAGAACGGTGAGATCGTGCAATGGTACGTGATATCGGTCGACATCGACGACGAGATGCGCGCGCAGGAGGCGCTGCGCAATCGGGAGCGGGAGCTCTCCCAACTGGTGGACATGGTCCCGAGTCTGCTCTGGCGGCTCAATCCGCAAGGCAGTCCAACCTTTTTCAACAAGCGCCTGATCGATTTTCTCGGTCTCGACGTCGCCGAGATGGAGAAACCGGGCATCAGCCGGCTCGCGGCCCTCATCGAAGTCGCCGTCCATCCCGAAGATGCTGAGAAACTCTCCGAGGCGCTCAACCATTCCCTGGTCACCGGCGAACGCTTCTCGCAACAATTTCGCCTCCGGCGCGCTGACGGCGTCTATCGCTGGGTGAAGGGCAGCGCCGAGCCGCTGCGTGACGAAAACGGGCAGATCGTCCAGTGGTACGGTCTGTCGCATGATATCGACGACCAGCTGCGCGTCGAGAAGGCGCTGCGCGAGAGGGAACGGTCGCTCTGGCAGATCGTCGAAACGCTGCCTGTGATGATCGACTGCGCGGCTCCCGACGGAGAGCCGGTCTATCGCAATCCGCAGCTTCGGGATTTTCTCGGATACAGGCTCGAAGACCTTGACGGAACCGGCAAGTCACGGCTGGCCGGCACACTCGATGCCGGCGTTCATCCCGACGACCTGGCCGATGTCAAGGAGAAATATGCCCATTCGCTCGCCACCGGCGAACCCTATGCGCGCCGGCATCGGCTGCGGCGGTTCGATGGCGATTATCGCTGGGTGGAGACGCGGGCCGCGCCGATGCGCGACGGCGAGGGCGCGATCGTGCAGTGGAATGTCATATGCCTCGATATCGACGGTGAGGTTCAGGCGCAGGAAGAGCTGCGCCGGACGCAAGAGGGGCTTGCCCGGGCGGGCCAGGCAGCGAGCCTCGCCGAGCTTTCCGCCTCGATCGCGCACGAGGTGAACCAGCCCCTGGCGGCCGTGGTGGCGAATTCCCACGCCTGTCAGCGCTGGCTGATGGCCGACCCGCCGAATATGGAGCGGGCGCAGAGAACGGTCGAGCGCATCATCCGCGACGCCAATTCGGCGGCTGAGGTCGTCGGCCGCATTCGCGCCTTGTTCAAACAATCCGCCGACAGGAGAGTTCAGACGACTCTTTCCAGCGTCATCGAGGAGGTGCGCAGCCTGATGGCCGACGAAGCCTGGCGGCGGCGCGTCCGCATCGACGTCGATGTTGACGACAGCTTGCCGTCCATCGCGCTCGACCGCATTCAGATCCAGCAGGTTCTGATCAATCTCATCCGCAACGGGATCGAGGCCCTGGACGCCACGACAAGCGACAGGCTGGTCGAGATACGCTCGCACCAGGTCGGCAATGCCGTCCAGACCGAGATCCGCGATCTGGGGCGGGGCATCGAGTTTCCCGAAAAGATGTTCGAGCCTTTTTTCAGCACGAAGGAAAACGGCATGGGGATGGGGCTGGCGATCTGCCGCTCGATCGTCGAGCTGCATGGCGGACGATTGTGGGCGGAGAAGAACCAACCGCACGGAGCGACGTTGATCTTCACATTACCCATCGAAACGAAGGCAGCGTCATGACGACCGATGACCATATCGTCTTCATCGTGGATGACGATGAACGCATCCGGGAGGCTCTCGGCGAGCTGCTGGACTCGCATGGCATACGCGCCATCGCCTTCGAGTCTGCCTGCGACTATGTGCAAGCGAACAAGCCGGATGTTCCCGCCTGCCTCATCCTCGATATCGAACTGCCCGATATCAACGGCCTCGACCTGCAGAGGCAGATCGCCGACGGCGATCATCCGCCGATCGTCTTCATCACCGGACATGGGGACATCCCCTCCTCCGTGCGCGCCATCAAGCGCGGCGCGGTGGATTTTCTCACCAAGCCGTTCAGCGATGAGGACCTCATGGCGGCAATCCAGGCAGCGATCGCCGAGGATCGGGAAAAGAGAGCCGGCCGCGCAGAACTCGGAATGCTGAGGCAACACTATCTCGAACTGACGCCGCGCGAACGCGAGGTGTTGCCGCTCGTCGTCAGCGGCCTCCTCAACAAGCAGGCAGCGGCAGAGCTGGGGATCAGCGAAGTCACTCTGCAGATTCACAGAAGAAACGTGATGCAGAAGATGGCGGCTGCATCGCTCGCCGATCTCGTGCGCATCGCGGAGAAACTGGAAATACCGATAACCCACTCGCGCCGGGTGGGAGGGAATTGAACATGAACAAGACAAGACATGTCGTGGCAATTGTCGATGACGATCCAAGACTCCTCGAATCGATGAGTGACCTTCTGGAATCGGCGGGCTATGTCGCCCGCGGCTTCTCGTCGGCAGGCTCGCTGCTCGTCAATGGGCTGTCGGACCTGGATCTGCTCATCACCGACATCGGAATGCCCGGCATAGACGGCTTCGAGCTTCGTGATCTCGTCAGGAAATCACGTCCGGAGCTGCCGGTTTTCCTGATCACGGGCCGCCACGAGATCGCGGATCAGGGCCGCGCTCAAGGCGCCGGCGGATTCTTCCGCAAGCCATTCGATGCCCAGGCCCTGATCGCGGCCATCGCCCATGCCTTACACAAATCGAGAGATGGAGGGTGACATGAGGGTTGACCAGCCGTTCGTTCGTAGATCGGCGCCTTTTTCAGCGCAGCGTGAATGTGAAGAGGATCAGCCGCTCGTCATGATCGTGGACGACGACGCATCCATTCGCGAGGCGCTGTCGGAGCTGATCCTGTCGGCCGGTTTTCAGCCGATTAGCTTTGCTTCTACCCGCGAACTGCTCGATGCGGATGTTTTGGACAGACCCGGCTGCCTGATCCTCGATGTGCGCATGCCGGGGGCAAGCGGTCTCCACCTGCAGAGCCATCTGGCTGAGAACGGCATTGCCAAGCCGATCATCTTCCTGACCGGCCATGGCGATATCCCGATGACCGTCCAGGCGATGAAAGCCGGCGCCGTGGATTTCCTCACCAAGCCGGCGCGGGATCAGACGCTGCTTGATGCCGTGACCGCCGCTATTTCAATGGACGGCGAACGACGGGCGGAAGCGGCGATCGCCAATCGCAATATCGAACGGCTGGAGACGCTGACGCAGCGCGAGCGCGAGGTTCTGCACGAAGTGGCACGCGGACGCCTCAACAAGCAGATCGCCTTCGATCTCGGCATCAGCGAGGTGACGGTCAAGCTGCATCGCAGCAATGTCATGCACAAGATGGAGGCCGCCTCAATCGGCGAACTGATCCGGGCCTGGGAAACATTGCCGGCGCAGATGCGTCAGGCTGGGGCGCGTTAGCTTTTAATCAAGGAGCCAAGAACGCCGGCTGTCCATTTGATGCACGCCGTATCCGATTCACGCCAAAAAAGACGATGCGGCGCCGGCAATGGGTTCCGACCCCGCACGCTTGCGTTATCTCTAAATTAAAGTTCGGGGATATGACATCGTGCCCGGCTTTGGTTCCCCAAAGGAGATCTCGCCTTGAACAATCAATCGTCAGTCGCGCCTTCCCCTAAAACCAATGCCTTCGACACCGAAGCAAACTTCCTGTCGGCTATCGGGAATTCCAAACGGCTTCACATTCTGCATCTGTTGAGCGAAGGAGAAATGTCCGTAACCGTCCTGGCTGACGAAGTGGGATTGAGCCAATCTTCGACGTCTCAGCATCTGGCAATTCTTCGAGACCAGGAACTCGTGCAGACGCGAAGGGCTGCGCAGACGATCTACTATTCACTTCAATCTGAAGGGGTCAGGGCAATGCTCGATACGCTCGCGGACATCTTCGGATCGCATCGCCGTACGGCGGCAGAACGTGCTCGAGCCGTCGGCGCCTAACTCCAATGGCGGAACGCTGACCTTGCCGCTCATGATTGGTCTTCAATTCTGCTGACATGCGCCTCGACCCGTCGATCGCTGATGTACGTTTGATGTTCGTTTGATGTACGCCTCCTAGACCACGGTGTGATTACGCCTCCATTGCGAATGGAGATAATGAACCACATCAGAAACGGAACGAACGGCCCGGCGCACGGAGGCGATCATGGACGTATATGAGGCAGTCACAAGCCGACGGTCGGTGCGCGGATTCAGGGACCAGCCTGTGGCGATGGAGATACTTGAGCGCGTGCTGGCCGCCGCTGCCTGGTCGCCGTCAGGATCGAACATCCAGCCGTGGAATACCTACGTGATGACCGGTGCGCCGCTGGCCGAACTCAAGACGTCAGCCGTCGAGCGCGTTGCCCATGGCGACGCCTGGGACAAGCGGCAGTATGAGATGTATCCGTCGGTGCTGAAGCCCCCCTACGACGAGCGCCGCTCCGCCTTCGGCAAGGAGCGCTACAGCGCGCTCGGCATTGCGCGAGGACTGGGAGGCGCGCCAGCGGGCAGCAATCGCCAACTGGAATTGCTTCGGCGCGCCCGTCGCCCTGTCCTGCTAAATCGACCGTGACCTGGGTCTGCCCCAATGAGGCCGACGTCGGCATGTATCTGCAGACGGTCATGTTGCTGCTCCGCGCCGAAGGACTGCACAGTTGCCCGCAGATGGCGTGGTCGCAGGTGCGCGAGACGGTCGCCGAGGTCCTGTCGCCGCCCGATGGGCTGATCCTCTTCTGCGGCATGTCGATCGGCTACGAAGACCCTGCGGTTACGCCCGTACGGGCCGCGCCCCGCTGGCCGAAACGGTCACGTTCATCGACGAATAGTTGCTTGCACTCAAAGGACAGAGACCCCGTCGAGAATTCCGCGTATGATGGTCCCTTATCATGCGGGATACTGGAGAACGCCATGACCACGCATAAAGTAGGCTATCTTATCGGCAGCCTCGCCAAGGGCTCGATCAACCGCAAGCTCGCCAAGGCGTTGGTGCGCGTCGCCCCGCCGGAACTTGAAATGTCAGAGATCTCCTTCAAGGACCTGCCACTCTATAGCTACGATTACGACGCCGACTACCCTCCGGCCGGCAGAGCATTCAAGGCGGCAATCGCGGCCGTCGACGCAGTACTGTTCGTGACGCCCGAATATAATCGATCCATCCCCGGCGGGCTGAAAAACGCAATCGACTGGGCGAGCCGCCCTTACGGGACCAACTCGTTCACACGCAAGCCGTCGGCGGTGATCGGCACGTCGCCGGGCGCTATAGGCACAGCCGTCGCCCAGCAGAATTTGCGCAGCGTGCTCAGTTTCTGCAACTCTCCGCAGATGAATGCTCCAGAAGCCTACATCCAATTCACGCCGGGGCTGATTACTGATGACGGCGAGGTCACGAACGCCAGCACCGCCGATTTCCTTCGAACGTTCATGCAGGACTTCCACGTCTTCATCGCGAGGGTTCGCTCAGTGTTGCCGAAAGACGCCTAGAGGCGCTTGGAATGGGATGGCGATGTTCCTGCAATGCCTGCAAACGTCGCCGCGCAGGAGCGGCCGCGTCATCCGGCGGCCAGCTCCGATTAGTGTGTGAAGCCCTCAGGCGAAGGCATAAGAGCCGTCCGGCCGCTTCGGCACGCGCCGTTGCCAATGGATATAGCCTTCCTCCTGCATTGCCTTCTCGTCCATTTCGACGCCCCAGCCCGGCCGGTCGGGGCGCAGTTCGAGATGGCCATCCTTCGGCAGATAGGGGTCGACGACATAGCGGGTTTCCCCCTGCCGCTTCTCGATGTCGAGGCCGCCATAGACATAGGCCTGGCCTTTTGGCAGCCGGTATTCGAGGATGCGGAAATTCTGGGCCGCGGCCGAAAAATGCACATTGACCGCCGTTGCCAGCGGCCCCATCGGGTTGTGTGGAGCAATGCCGACGAAATAGGCTTCGGCAAGCGTGGCGATGCGGCGCATTTCGCTGATGCCGCCAACGACGCAAATGTCGGGCTGGATCAGGTCGGCGCCCTTGACCTGCAGCAGCCGCAGGAATTCGTTCCTGTTATAGAGCGACTCGCCGGTGGCCAGGACGCAGTTGAGCCCCTGTTTCAGGTCGCCCCAGGCCTCGATGTTCTCTGGACGCAGCGGCTCTTCGTAGAACAGCGGATCATAGGGCGCCAGCGCATTGCCGAGTTGCCTTGCGGCGATCGGTTCGAAAATCTTGGCATGAGCATCGAAGGCAATCTCGTATTCGTCATTGACCGTCTCGCGAAGCGAGCGGAAATAGTCGGCCGAGGCTTTTACGACATTGCCCCAGCGATGGGCATGCATGTCGATACGCCAGGGGCTGAGTTTGAAGGCGGTGAAGCCCCATTCCTCCTTGAGGCGATCGAACTCGTCGCGGGCGGCGGGCGCGTCGGGGGCGGTATAGACCCCGGCATAGACCTTGATGCGGTCGCGGACCTCGCCCCCCAGCAGCTTGTAGACCGGGACATTCGCGGCCTTGGCCGCCAAATCCCACAGGCAATGGTCGAGCGCGGAAATCGCGGCAAGGCCGAGTGCACCCGGCGGGAAGCGGCTTTGCTGGATCAGCAGGTTGACGAGATAATCGACGCGTGTCGGGTCCTGGCCGGAGAGAAAGCCGTAGAGATAATCGAGCAGCGGCGGCAGCGCCTTATCGGGGCCGTGATTGTAGCATTCGCCCCAGCCCGTCAGGCCGTCGTCGGTATCGAGCGCGACGATCACGCGGGGTCGGTCCTTGTCGCGGGTCATGAACACCCGCATGCGGTCGATCTTCATCATTCTGTCCTTCTAGCGATTGAAATAACTGCGGCGCGCCACGCGCGTCTGCACGTAGAGATGCTCGTCGTAGGTTCCGGGATTGTAGGAACCGGCGGCCTCCGGCACGGGAACGGAGACGTTGCCGCCGCTCGGAAAGCGGGCGACGAATTCCTCGTCGATATCGCAGCCAAGCCCGGGGGCGTCGGGAACGGTGATCATCCCGTCCACCTGCTCTGGATGCGGCACGATCGTCTGGCGGCGGCCGTCCCAGTCATCGTCGAGCCGCTCGAGGATGAGCGCGTTCGGAATGGCGGCCAACAGATGCAAGGCTGCATATTCCGCCACCGGTCCGAGCGAGCCTGAATGCGGTGCCATCTGGATATGATGGGCTTCGGCCATGGCCGCGATCTTCTTCATCTGGGTGATGCCGCCGGCTCGGCCGGTATCGGGCTGAATTACGTCGACCAGCTCTCTTTCGATGAGCTCGCGCTCGCCAAAGATGGTCGCCGAACGTTCGCCGGCGGCAAGCGGCACATGAGCGGCGTCGCGAATGCGCTGGTAGCCTTCGAGATTGTCGGGCGCGATCGGATCTTCCACCCACATCAGCTCATAGGGTTCGAGCGCCCGCACCAGGCGGCAGGCGTCCGCAGGGGTCAGCCATGGCGGCCCGTGCAGGTCGATGGCGACGTCCATATCGTCGCCGACCGCCTCGCGCAGTGCTGCGACCTTGCGAACCGGATCGGCCACGCCACCGCACTTGATCGCCTTTATGCCGCGCTGTTTGACCGCAAGCGCGCGTTCGGGCGTATTGGCATGCGAATAGATCGGGATCTTGTCGCGCACCTTGCCGCCGAGCAACATCCAGACCGGCACGCCGAGCGCCTTGCCCTTGATGTCCCAGAGCGCCATGTCGATGCCGGTCATCGCGCCGCCTCCGACGGTGCCGAGCATGCCGTGACCCATCATTGCGATATGCAACTTCTGCCACAGACGTTCGATATGGGCGGGATCTTCGCCGATCAGGAGAGGCGCCAGATCATGGATCGCCGTCTCGATCACCCGCGGCCAGCCGGAGCATTCGCCGATGCCGGTGATGCCTTCATCGGTGTCGATCTTCAAAAACAGCCAATTTCTCGTGCCCCGCAGCTGCGTGGATGCACCGTCTCCCGACCGCTCATCCGAGGCCCATTTCGAAGGGTCTGGCTGACCGGCGTGCATGAGAAATGTTCTTATGCCGGTGATCCTCATCGCTGAGCGCTCCCGTTCTTGAGAGTGTCGGGAGCGATATAGCGGAAGCGCCGCGAACGGTCGCGGTCACGTGGATCGGGGCGCGGAATGGCCGATATCAGCGCTTGCGTGTAAGCATGCTCGGGCGTGCGGCAGACCTTCTCCGCCTCACCGATTTCGACGAGCTGACCCTTATACATGACGCCGACGCGGTCGCACATATAGCGGATCACGCCGATATCATGGCTGATGAAGATATAGGCGAGGCCGAGTTCGTCCTGCAGGCGCATCAGGAGATCGAGCACCTGCGAGCGCACGGAGACGTCGAGCGCCGAGGTCGCCTCATCGGCAACGATGACCCGCGGATTGAGGGTGATGGCGCGGGCGATGCCGATGCGCTGGCGCTGGCCGCCGGAGAAGGCATGCGGGTAGCGTTCGCGCGCCCTCGGATCGAGGCCGACCTGCTCCATCAGGTGGCAGACGCGCTCGTCGAGCGCCCTCCCCTTGGCGATGCCGTTGACGAGCAAGGGTTCACCGATGATCTGGGAGACGGTCATGCGTGGATTGAGGGAGCCGAAGGGATCCTGGAACACCATGCGCAATTCGCGGCGCGCGGCAGCAAGCGTCTGCCCTTTTGCCGTTGCCAGGTCGATGATGCCGCCATCGGCGCGGCGATAGAGGATTTCGCCGGCGGTGGGATCGAGCAGCCGCATGATCGAGCGGCCCATCGTCGTCTTGCCGGATCCGCTTTCGCCGACGATGCCGAGTGTCTCACCGGGCAACAGCGAAATGGAGACGTCGTCGAGTGCTTTTACCTCGCCGAAATCCATCGAAAGATTACGCAATTCCAGGATTGGCGCCGCCGTCCGATCGAGCGGCGCCCGCGCCAGGCGAATCTCGGCCTTCTGCTCCAGCTTCAGCACCGAGCCAATCAACATGCGGGTATAATCGTCTTTCGGGGCGTGAAAGATCTGCTCGACCGGCGCATATTCCTTGGCGACGCCGTTATGCATGACCAAAACATCATCGGCGATCTGCGCCACGACGCCCATATCATGCGTGATGAAGAGAACGGCCATGCCGTTGGCCTTCTGCAGCCGGGCGATCAGGTCGAGAATTTCGGCCTGCGTCGTCACATCAAGCGCCGTGGTCGGCTCGTCGGCGATCAGCAACTGCGGCCTGCAGGCGAGGGCCATGGCGATCATCGCGCGCTGACGCATGCCGCCGGAATATTGAAAGGCATATCGATCCAACGCCTTTTCAGGCGCGGGAATTTCCACCTGTTTGAGCAGCGATATGGCTTCGGCGCGCGCTTCCCCCTTGCTCATCCTGGTGTGGAGGCGAAGCGCCTCGATGATCTGGTTGCCGACGGTGTGGATGGGCGACAGCGACGACATCGGCTCCTGGAAGATCATCGCGATATCGCGGCCGCGGATCGCCCGAATCTGGCGCCCGCGCGGATTGAGGCTGGTCAGATCTATGGAGCCGCCCTTCGGGTGGTTCAATGTGATCGAACCGCCGGCGATCCGGCCGGGCGCGTCGACAATCTGCAGGATCGAGCGCGCCGTCACCGACTTTCCGGATCCGCTTTCACCCACCACGCAGAGCGTCTTGCCCGGCTCGATTGTAAAGGACAGGTCGCTGACGGCGCGAAAGACGCCGGTGCGCAGGGGGAACTCGACGGTGAGGTTTTTCACCTCGAGCAGCGGCCTGCCGGCAATGGGAACGATGTCGGTCATGCCGGCCTCATTTGTTGTAGGGATCGGCCGCGTCGCGCAGACCGTCGCCGAGGAGATTGAGCGCCATGACGGCGACCACGACCGCGCAGCCCGGCAGGAAGAGCCAGGGCGCCGTGGCGATCGAGCGAATGTTCTGGGCCTCGCGCAGCAGCACGCCCCAGGAAATGGTCGGCGGCTGCAGCCCGAGGCCGAGGAAGGACAGAGAGGTTTCAGCCAGGATCATCGCCGGCACTGCGAGGGTGATCGAAGCAATGATATGGCTCGCAAAGCTCGGCAGCATGTGGCGAAAGATGATGCGGCCTTCACGAACGCCATCCAGTCTGGCGGCCGCGACGAATTCCTCGGTTCGCAGGGATAGGAAGCGGCCGCGAACGACGCGGGCAAGCTGGGCCCAGCCGGTCAGCGACAGGATGATCGTGATCATCATATATTGCAGCGTCGCCGGCCAATCCTGCGGCAGGGCGGCAGCCATGGCGAGCCAGATCGGTATCGTCGGCAGCGACAGCACGAAGTCGATTACACGCTGCATGAAGAAATCGATGCGGCCGCCGTAATATCCCGAGATGCCGCCGATCACGATACCGAGCATCAATGACAGGAAGACGCCGACGAGGCCGATCGACAGCGAGACCTGCGAACCCTGAACCGTCCGGCTGAAAACATCGCGCCCCAGCCGGTCGGCGCCGAAGAGAAGCAACGGCGTCGTCTTGTCGGGCGAGGCGATCAGATGGATGTTGGTCTTGAACAGGCCAAACACGGAATATTCATAGCCGCGCCCGAAGAACTGGACGTCGACGCGCTTCGTCGTGTCTTCCTTGAAGATGGCGGCGAGCGTTTCCGGATCGCGGCTCAGCTTCATCGGATAATAGTGCGGACCGAAGGAAAATCCGTTCTCGGTATCGATCAGATGCAATTTCTGCGGCGGGTGGAAGGTCGCCCGCGCATTTTGCAGGTTCGGATCGTTGATGGTGAAGAAGCCCGGAACCAGGGCAACGATGTACATCATCACGGTGACGACGAGCGCCACCATGGCCAGTTTGTGGCGGCGAAAAGCCCACCAGATCAGCTGCCACTGCGATGCGACGGCGGCGCGATCCGGCTGAATGTTTGTAACGGCGATGTCGGCCATATCAGGCTCCTATTCCAACCGGATGCGGGGATCGACCAGCGCAAGCAGAATGTCGCTGATCAGAGAGCCTATCAGCGTCAGCGCGCAAATCAGCAGAACGAAGGCGCCGGCCAGATACATGTCCTGGGCCATCAGTGCCTGCAGCAGCAAGGGGGCGGCCGTCGGCAGGTTGAGGACGATGGCGACGACGACCGAGCCGGAGATGAGATTGGGCAGTAGCCAGGCAATCGTCGAGATGAACGGATTGAGCGCGATCATCATCGGATATTTCATCAGCAGGCGGAATTCCGAGAGCCCCTTTGCCCGTGCCGTCGTCACGTAAGGCTTCGGCAGCTCGTCGAGCATGTTTGCGCGCATGACGCGGATGAGGCTCGCCGTCGAGGAGACGGCAAGGATGACGACGGGAAGCCAGAGATGCGAGAAGAGATCGCCCATCTTGGCAAAGCTCCAGGGCGCATTCTCATATTGTGGCGAAAACAATCCACCGACGTCCTGGCCGAATTCGACCGCTGCGATATACATCAGCACCAGCGCCAGGAGGAAGGACGGAACGGCCAGACCGAAGAAGGTGAAGGCGGTGAAGAAATAGTCGCCGATCGAGTATTTGCGCACCGCGGAAAAGACGCCGATCGGCAGGGCAATCGCCCAGGTGGCGATCAATGTCGAAAGAGCGAGAACCAGGGTCAGCGCCATGCGCTCCCAGATCAGATCCGACACCGGCTGCTGCCATTCGAAGGAAATGCCGAAATCGCCGCGCGAGAGGATGCCCCAGATCCATTTGAAATATTGGATGAGCATCGGGTCATCGAGTCCGAAGCGTTCACGCAATTGTGCCGCGGTGTTCTGATCGACGATCTCGTTGGAAGCCGCCAGCGTCGCAATATAGGTCGTGACGTAATCGCCCGGCGGCAGCTGGATCAGCACGAAAGCGAGGAAGCTGACGGCAAAGAACGATGGAATCATCCACAGCAAACGTTTGGCGATAAAGACCAGCATGGGCGCCTCTTGCATTGAGTACCGCCCTCGGGGCTAACCGGCTCTCATCGCCGGCAAGGCATCGGAAGGCGAACCGAAGAAAGCGCCGTACCGTCGGTACGGCGCTCGATCAAAATCAGCTCGTGAAGGTGAACTGCTGCGGCATCGCAGGTCCCGGATTGGGCCAGGACCAGCTATCCGGCTGCTTCTCGGGAACATTGCGCAGATTATTGCGGATGATGCCGAAGCCGCCAACGGCGAGGCAAAGTCCGACGGTCTCGAATTCCTCCGCGGCGATGTCGAAGATCTGCTTCATGATCGCGCCGCGTTTGTCGAGATCGGCCGTCGAACGTGCTTCGTCGAACAGCTTCATGCGCTTCTTCTGGCTTTCCGGCGGCTCCTCGCCGCGCGCGCCGTTAGACGTATACCAGAGCGTCCACGGAATGGCGTAACGCGAACCCTGCGGATGGAAAGCGAAGAAATCGCGCGGGTCAAGCATCGGATCGAGACCACCCGGCCCCGGCCACACCTGCGCATCATGGGCATTATCGTCGCCGCGGGTATAATAGAGGGCCCGCTCGATCGTATTGACCTTCATGTCGATGCCGATCTGCGACCAATGCGTCTTGACCAGCTCCAGGGCATCGACGAGATCGGGATAAAGCGTCGGAATGACGTCGACCGAGAAGAACACCTTCTGACCGTCGGGCCGAACGCGAAAGCCGTCCGGCCCCTTCTTATAACCGGCCTGATCAAGCATCGCGCCTGCTTTATCGGCGTCATATTCGGTGAATTGGCGCGCATATTTCTCATGATACCACGGATGGGTCGGACGCGGCCCGGCCTGGTAGGGCTCGCTCTGCCCGAAATAGACGATATCGATAAGCTCCGGGCGATTGATGCCGATCGAGAGCGCCTGCCGGAATGACTTGTCCGCAAACATCTTGCGCATGGCAGGATCTTTGTGGGTGATGTTGAAGTAGATCTGGCACTGCTGCGAGGCCGAAGGCACGAGCGTCAGCAGGCGATAATCACCCTTCTGCATGTTCTGGGAAAGCGTCGGCTTGTTGGCCAGCACGCTGATGTGACGTTCCTGAATATCGATCTTGCCCGAGATGACGTTCAGCATCAGCGATTCGACGTCCTGGGAAATGCCGAAATTGATCTCATCGATGTAGGGAAGCTGGTTGCCTGCCGTATCGACCTGCCAGAAATAGGGGTTCCGGGCCATGACGACGCGCGTGGCGCCGCCGACATAAGGCTCACTGACGACCCAGGGATCGAGGGTCGGCTTGTCGACATTGCCCCAGCGTGTCGGGATCTCGATGTCACCGCAGCGGCTGCGGAAGAGCTCCGTCCAGCTGGTGACGCCCGCCTTCTTCGCATCGGCCTCGATATTGGGATTGTATTTCGGCAGGAACTGGCTGCAGTAATGCTTCGGGAAGAGCGTCGGATGCTGGCCGAGCGGCGTGGCGAGATTTTCGAGGTAAAGCGCGTTCGCCGCCGCAAAGGTGAACTTCACCGTATAATCGTCGATCTTCTCGACGGTGACCGGCTTGCCGGCGACAGCAAGCTGCGCCGGTGTCGAGCTGTAGAGTTCGGTGTTCTTGACGCAGTCTTCGATCGCGAAAACGACGTCGTCGGCGGTAAAGGGATGACCGTCTGACCAGCGCACGCCTTCGATCAGATGGAAGGTGAATTGCGTTGCGTCGTCGCTGACTTCCCAGCGCTCGGCAAGGTTCGGCTGCACGGCGGTGAATTCCAGATTCCAGCGCACGAGGCTCTGGTTGCCGACCATGCGCAGGATGCCGTTATGGTCGGATGAACCGCGCAGGCCGCGGCGCAACGTGCCGCCATAGGTGCCGACCTTCTCGAACGGCGTTACCACCATCGGCTTCTTCGGCAGGCGCTCGGCCAGCGGCGGCAATTTGCCGTCCTTGACCAGTTGCGCCAGCGCAGGCGCTTCGCCGCCGGCGGCGAAGGCGCGACCGGCGATGGACAGTGCTGCAGCACCAGCCATGCCGCCGAGAACGGCGCGGCGGGTGACACCGCGAGACAGAATTTCATTGGGCATCGATTCCTCCCCTTTTATGCCGGCACAGGCTTGTCCCGGCTGGTGCGGCGGGCTCCCGACCTGCCGTTTTGCGCCCTCCTCGGCGCTGGAACGAAACCATAGACACGTTCTCAAATGATTACAAGAGTTGACAGATAATTACAGATTCGATAGCACATGCCGTATCAGACACAACGCCAAGCCGTTGGCAATCCTGCGTTGGATAGAGAAAGAAGACAGATCTGTCAGAAGCTGTATACAGGCCGCATCGCGGCCGGTGACGGCGCGGCGCCATCCCGGCGCATGGTCGAGAAGGCATATCCGGCTTCTGCTCGCCGGGCGAAGAGCCGACGGGGCGAATTTGCCACTTGGCGGGGGAGAAAAGAGCGATAATGACGTTTGCACTTGATGCCGTTTCGAACCGGGGCGCAACGCGCTTCAGCGACATCATCTACGAGAAGATCGTGGGGATGATCGCGGACGGCAATTTCCCTGTCAACGAGCGGCTGCCGTCGGAGACCAGGCTTGCAGCCGATTTCGGCGCATCGAGACCCGTCGTGCGCGAAGCGCTCGAACGCCTGAGAGCCGATGGCCTCGTCGTTTCCCGCAAGGGCTCTGGCTCCTATGTCCGGCAGCGGCCGGATTCGTCGATGCTGAAAATGGTCCCGGTCGGCTCGCTTGCCGATGTCCAGCGGTTCTTCGAATTCCGCGCCGGCCTCGAGGCCGAAGCTGCGGAGCTTGCCGCGCGAAACTGGCAGCCGGCCGACAAGGAGCGGATCACTGAGGCGCTTCTTGCAATCGAACAATGTTTGAGGAACGGCGAACTCGGCGCCGACGAAGACCAGGCCCTGCACGACGCGATCGCGATGGCGACGGGAAATCAGTTTCACATCACCGTGCGTGAATGGTTCAAGCCGCATTTCGCCATCGGCCATTCCGTAACGCGAAGCCTGAGCCTGAAACGGACTCCGGAGCAGATCCGCAGCGTTCAGGACGAGCATGCGGTCATCGTAGAGGCGATCTTCGCACGTCGGGAAATCGAAGCGCACGACGCGATGAAGAGACACATACTGAATGCGCGCGCCCGCATGTTCCAGGGGGTTTGAGCGACAATGGGAGGAAGGACGATGAGACGGATCGCCATAACGGGTGCCGCCGGACGTGTCGGGACGCTGTTGCGCCCGTTCCTCCGGCAGCATGCGGAGCATGTCCGCTTGATCGATATTCGCGAGCCTGTGGACCTGGCCGGAAATGAAAGCTTCGTCCGCGCCGATCTGTCAAAGCTCGAAGAGGTAACGGCCGCTTTGCGCGGCGTCGACGGCGTCGTTCATCTCGCCGGCATCGCCAGCGGCGTCGATATGAACGCTATTTTGCAGGCTAATGTCCTCGGCACCTACAATCTCTATGAGGCCGCCCGGATCAACAAGGTCGAGAGGATGGTCTACGCTTCCAGTAACCATGCGACCGGCTTTTATCCCCGCGGCGAGGTCATTTCACCGCTCGATCCCATGCGACCGGACAGCCCCTACGGGCTTTCCAAATGCTGGGGCGAACTGGTGGCGGGACTCTATTACGATACGTCGGGCATTCGCTCCCTATCCATCCGCATCGGCAATGCCGGCACCTATCCCAACAGCGAACGCACGATCGCAATCTGGATCAGCGCCCGGGATCTGGCGCAATTGGTGCGGATCGGCCTCACCCATCCGCAGATCGCCGCGACCGTCGTTTATGGCGTTTCCGATACCGACACGAAATGGTGGGACAACGATCTGGCGACGCGGCTTGGCTACCAGCCGCAGGACCGGCCGCGTGATCACGCCCATATCGAGAACGGCGCGGAAGGACGGGTCGCCCTTGCATTCCAGGGCGGCGGCTTCTGCGAATTCAATCACGATGGCAGCATCCGCATGCGCGATGCCGAAGGCCTCGTCAAAGATCCGGAGACAGTCTCGTGACGGCACCCCGCATCGTTGAGCCGAAGATCCGTCCTGTCCTGCAGCAACCGCTGACGGTCGGTGAATCGCCGGTATGGGACGAGGAGACCGGCGCGCTCTGGCTCGTCGATATCCTGGCGCCGGCGCTCGTCCGGCTCTCGGCCGAAGGCAAAGCCGACCACTTCGACATGCCTTCCGCGATCGGCTGCCTCGGACTATGCCGCGACGGCAGGATCGTCGTCGGACTCCAGACGGGCGTGCATCTCTTCGATCCCGTCTCCCGCCAGCTTGAATTTTTGTGCGATCCCGTGGGACGAGAGATGATCGGCCGCCTCAACGACGGCAAGGTCGGGCCGGACGGCCGCTTCTGGGTCGGCTCGATCAGCGAGGCCAAGCCGCAGGTGAATGATGCGGCGCTCTTCAGTGTCGGCGCCGACGGCAGCACGCGGACCGTCGCAACGGGGCTGACGAGTTCCAACGGCCTTGCCTGGTCGCCGGACGGCCGGCGGATGTATCACTCCGACAGCCGGCAGTGTTTTCTGCAAGCCTTCGATTTCAATCCCGAGACGGGCGAACTCGGCGGGGGACGCCGCCTTCGCAGTTTCACCGAAGAACAAGGCCGGCCGGACGGAGCGACCACCGATCGCGACGGTTTCTACTGGAGCGCCGGCGTCTCCGCCGGCCGCCTGAACAGAATATCGGCCGACGGCGAAATCGTTGAAATCTACATTCTGCCGGTCGCAGCACCGACAATGCCGTGTTTCGGAGGCCCTGATCTCAGCACCCTCTACGTCACGAGCCTGTCGAGCGACCGCACCGGACGTCTCGAGGCGGGGACGGTCATTGCCTTCGATGTCGATGCGGAGGGGCTGCCGCCCTTCCGGTTCGGCTGACGATCACTGAAGAAGAGCCAACGGGGGAGAAAAATGAGCATCGCGATCATGCGCAAGGCGCTTAGGGGCGTGTCGGGCGTTCCCGTCACGGCTTATGATGCCGGGGGCGAAGTCGAGCCCCGGATTACCGCGAAGGTCTATGCGCGGGTGGCCGCGGCCGGCATTCACAACATCGTCGCGGCCGGCAATACCGGAGAATTTTATGCCCTGACGCCGCAAGAGATCCGGATCGTCCACGAGGCGGCGGTATCGGGTGTGGATAGCCGGGCGCCGGTGACGGCGGCGATCGGCCGGTCGCTGCGCGAAGCGATCGGCATGGCCAGGGATGCGGCCGCGCTCGGCGCCTCCGCGGTCATGTCGCATCAGCCGGTCGATCCCTTCGCGGCACCATCGGCCCAGATCGATTATTTCTGCAATCTCGCCGATGCATCCACTCTGCCGCTCGTCGCTTACGTCAGGGCCGAGGGTTTCAGCGTCGCCGAGATCGTCCGCCTCGCCAATCACGGCAATATTGCTGGCATCAAGTTCGCCACGACTGATCTGATGTTGCTGTCGCGGGCGATCCCCGCCGCCGATCCCAAAGGCGCGTTGTTCGTGTGCGGCCTGGCGGAGAGCTGGGCGCCGACATTCACCGCGGCCGGGGCGCGCGGCTTCACCTCGGGCCTCGTCAACGTCGCGCCGAAGCTGTCGCTCGCCGTCCATGAAGCGCTTGAGAAAGGCGACTTCGCCGGGGCGAGAGCAATCGTCAACAAGCTCGAACCCTTCGAGCGGATGCGCACCAAGTTCCGCAACGGCGCGAACGTCACCGTCGTCAAAGAGGCCGTCACCTATTGCGGCCTCGATGTCGGCCCGGTACGCGTGCCAGGATTGCCGCGGCTCGACGCGCAGGATCGCGACGAGCTGCATCGGCTGCTTCGAGGCTGGGAGGCCGAGGGCGATATCCAAACGGACCGCCAGGACGTGAAGACGGCCGGCTAATTCGAAACATCATTCCCGCAAGCAACAGGATTGGGAGGTCTTGAGATGCTGAAACAGCTACTGACGACGATCGCAATGACAGGCGCGCTGATGGCGGCGCAGCCGAGGCTGGCGGCATCGCCGCCAGCATGCTGTTAATCGGGACGAATCTGACAGGTATCCGCACGCTCGATCCGGCTCAGAACAACGCCCGCACGGTGTCCGAGCTGATCTCGAACCTCCACGACAATCTCGTGCAGCTGTCGCCTGATGACCTCAAGACCCTGAAACCGATGCTGGCGACGAAAACCGTCCCTCGATGGTCCGCCAGCGCACGACCCATGACACCCCCAGTTTTATGTGAAGATGTGCCGGTCTCGCGAGACAACCAGAGTGACATTTGGCCGGCGCACAATGTATCAGTGCGAACATTACTGCGAAGCTGTCACCCGCTTCGATCAAAATTCCTATCCGGCGTATTTCTCAGCTCGAATACTCGAAAGGCGTCCTCCCCCGTGCCTGCGCTCGTTCTTCCCAGCCGCCCTTTATCGCTTACACCTGATGTGATCTCCACGCCGCGGGCTTACTTCTGGGCCACTCCCTTCATCGCGGCACTGGCGGTGTTTATGGTCACTTGGCAAGCGCCCGGCGTCATCAGGGATTTTCAGGTCAGCCAAAATCCGTTGACCCTTGAGAATGGTGACGTCCAAAATGGGAGATGCACGACACGCAAGGTCTTCTTTACGGACTGTGAGGCGCGCCTCGTCTACAGTTACGACGGACGCAACTACGACACGGAAGTCCAAGTGATGTTCGTCGATTTTCATACCGGCGATTATGAAACCGGCGTGGTGATCTCGGCCGACCATCCGGAATTGGCGACAATGAGCCTCGGTCTGGACAAGCTCTGGAACCGGATCATAACCCTCACCGTATTTGCCCTGTTTCTTGGCGGCATGAGCCTTGGAACACTGTTCCAGGCGTTGCGGATCTGGCGTGTTAAACGGCAACTGCGCCAACCGGCGTTCTTGGATACCATACTGGTGGAAATTGCTGCGTTCGATCGCAAGCGCAACACTCTTTCCGTTACCTACAATGACAAGATCGCCAACGATCGGACAGGTCGATCAGCCTACACCCAGATGAAGGAAGGTCAGGAGCCTTTGATTGTGGGGGTGGCAAACGGCAAAGCCGTGGGCTTGGCGGTCCGGCATGGCAGGACAGCGCTGCCAGTGCTTCTGGATGATCGTCTGCAACGTATCGGGCTGACGGATGACGAGCGAAAGATTGCGCTTGCGCCATTCGCACAGCACGGCGGTGGACAGACTGTGCCGGTCTTGATCGGCAAGCGCGGGAAGACAATGTCGGTCGGCGCGCGGCTGCGGCTGTTTTTTGGCACCCTCCTCTTGATCCTCGCCGGCTTCATCGGTTTCTGGCTTTGGTACGTGACCAGTGCCAGCACACCTTTCCAGTCGCCGGGGATGGACATCAACAATCTCATGCCGACGCCGTTGAACAAATGGGGGTGCCTTCAATTGCGGAAGCGGTTCGGCCAAGATCGCGCTCCCTTCGGATGCGTTGCGGGCGACTATACAAGCTGGAAATACTGAAGGCGGTCAGATCGCCGCGTTTACGCTCAACTCGACGGAAGTGACGAAGCCGAGAAAAAACAGCGCGCCGTCGGGCTTGCGCTAGGGCACAGTCGCTCACCCTATCACCCATGTGAAATTCAACGCAGGTGTTTCAAACTGATCGTTGACATCGGCCGCGTTAAGGCCGAAGCCGCACGCACTCGGCCGTGCATGCGCGGCCGTTTTTGCGAGGATATGAGGAATGAAGACGAAGGCGACCGTCGCCAATGCCGGAAACCTGATCATGACGGGCGTCGTGCTGATGCTTCTCGGCGATCTGCTGTTTGCGCTGAACGATGCGATGGGCAAGTGGCTGGTGACGAGCTTTGCCGTCGGTCAGGTGTTGGTGATCCGTTCGGTCGGCGCTTTCATCCTGCTCGGGCCGATGATCCTGCGGCAGGGACCGCTGGCGCTCTTCCGCGTCGAGCAGAAAAGCTTGCAGTTCATGCGGGTCATCATGGCGACCGGCGATGTCGCGCTGTTCTACGCCGCCGTCGCCTATCTGCCGCTCGCCGATGTCATGACCTTCTACATGGCCGGGCCGATCTACATTGCGGCGCTCTCGCATTTCTTTCTCGGGGAAAAGATCGGCTGGCGCCGTTGGCTCGCCGTTCTGGTCGGTTTTGCCGGCGTCGTCATCGCGTTGCGTCCGTCGACGGCAATGCTGTCGCTTCCCTCGCTTTTCGGCCTCGCCGGCAGTTTGGCCTTTGCCCTATCGTTGGTGATGAGCCGCTATCTCCGCTCGACCAGCGACACGACGCTGGTGACATGGCAGACGGTTGCGGCGCTTGCCACCGGCATCGTACTCAGCATCGGCCACTGGCAGCCGGCAACATCGATCGATTGGGCCGGCATGCTGCTGCTCGGCATCGTCGCCACCTGCGCGCATCTGCTGATCACCCGCTCGCTGAAGCTCGCGCCAGCATCGCTGCTGGCGCCGCTGCAATATACGCTGCTGCTCTGGGCAATCGTGCTGGGCTATATCTTCTTCAACGATATTCCCGATATGCAGATCGTCGTCGGCGCCGCAATCATCGTCTTTGCCGGCCTGTTCATCTTCCACCGGAAGAACCTGAAGGAGACGGTGCCGGCGGAGGCCGTCCCCCCGGACGGCCATTGACGAACCGCATCGGCATTCAGGAATGCGTCTTGCCCGTAAGGATCTACTCTTGCTGGCGCTGCTCCGAATGGCACGGACATATCGCCCGGATATATTCGACTGTCGTTTGCTCGTAAGACTCTTGGCTTTGTCCGATGCGGACTGGACAAGCGTCCTCAGTTCAAGACAAATTGTTCGCCATCCCCTCGTCACGGGAGCCGCGTCTCCGGATAAATACGCCTTCTCGGCCCTCGTCACATGACTGGGACACCGAAATCATCGATTGACCTTCAACAAGGATAGGAAGGCGTCATGAGTTTCAACAACAGCCAAAGTGCGTCAAGATATTCAGGCCGCGGACGGCGGCAAGCGCCCCTGCTCGTTCGGATATTGTTTCGGGCTGCAAAGGCTGTCTTCTGTCTAGCGTTTCTGCTGGCGACCATATGGGCCTCTCTCGCGCTATTCTATCGTCTGCCCGTTTCCGTGCTGGTCCGAGAGGTCGCAGCAGGAGTCCTCGCGTTGGTCGGTGTTGCCGCGGCAGTTTCCATAATCTGGAAGCCACGCCCCATGGTTGTCCTTCCGTTCGTCCTATGTTTTGCAGGCATCGCCGTTTGGTGGACCTCAATAAAGCCGCCAGTGACGGCCGACTGGGCGGGAGACGTCGCCAGGCAGGTGACAGGCACGGTCGACGGCAACATCCTCACGCTGACCAATGTCAGAAATTTCGCCTGGAAAACGGATGGCGGTTTTGTGGAGAAATGGGAGTCGCGCACCTACGACCTGAGCAAGCTCAGGAGCCTCGATTTGTTCATGTCCTATTGGTCAGGGCCTGAGATGGCGCACATGATCCTGAGTTTCGGGTTCGATGACTACCAATACCTGGCATGGTCGATCGAGGTGCGGAGGACGGCCGGGGGTAAATTCTCTCCGATCGGCGACCTCTTCAAAAGCAATCCCCTCGTCATTATCGCGGCCACCGAAAGCGACGTCATTCTTGTCCGATCCAACATACGCGGCGAGGACGTTCAGCTTTTTCGCATGCGCGTTCCGCCGGCCAATGCCGCTCGGCTTCTCCTGCAATATGTGAGCGATGCGAACACGCTCGCCGAACACCCGCGCTTCTACAACTCGCTCACCACCAACTGCACCACGACTGCCGCTAAAATGATGCGGGCCGTCGGCGCTACATTTCCGTTTGATTGGCGGCTGATCGTGAACGGTTACCTTCCGGAATTCGCCTATGACCGGAAAGCGCTCGATATGAAGCTGCCTTTTGAGGAATTGAAAGCGGCGGCGCGTATCACCGCACGGGCAAAGGGTGCCGCCGCCTCCGAGGAATTTTCGAAAGAGATCCGCGAGGGTGTGCCTTCACCGGGCGATTGAACAGCGCATCGGCCTGAAACTCCGAATCGATGGCACGATGCCGCCCGAAATGGCTGACACATTCGCCGTCATGACCTAATCCTCATCCCCGGGCGGCGGCTCCCAGCCGAAGACGCTGCGGCCGCCGAAATCGGCGGATTGGCGGAATTCGCCGGCGATGATCTCCTTGAGATCGGGACCCGTGACATAGCGTTCCATCTGCCGGGATTGATCGTCCAGGCGCTTCAGCGCCTGCAGTTCCTCCTCGCGCCCGAGCCTGCCCTTGCGCACCGCCGATTTCATCACGTCGATCGTTTCGTCATAGACCTTGAGCGGCACCGGGAAGGGATGTCGATCCTTGCCGCCGTGGGCGATGGAGAAGCGTGCCGGGTCAGAAAAACGGCAGGGCGCGCCGTGTATCACTTCCGCCACCATCGCCAGCGCCTTCACCGTGCGGGCGCCGACACCTGGAACGAGGAGCAACTCCTGAAAGTCCACCGGTCCGCGGTCCGCCGCAGCCGCCATATTTCCATGCAGGCGCCGCATGTGGACATCGCTCTCGCGGACATCATGATGAGTGGGCATGACCAAATGCGGCAGCATCGGCTGTTCGGCAGGTTCGGGCGCCGGCTCCTCCGCACGCATCAGCGCGGCCGCCTCACGGATGATCCTGTCGGGGCCGAGCGTTGCCAAGAGGTCGAGCTGACCACGCCGTGAGCGCTCGGCGCGTTTATCGGCGAGATTGACAATTTCGCCCTGACTTCTGCCTTCAATTGCCGCATGCGGCGAGTCGACGAAACTTTCGAGTCCTTCGGAGAGCCAGTGATAACGCCGGGCCTGCCGCCGGTCGCCATTCATGCCCTGCTGCACCACTACCCAATGACCGTCATCGGCGACGATGAAGCCGTGCAGATAGAGGTCGAAGCCGTCCTGCAGCGCGGCGCTGTCGACCTTGGCGATGAGCCGGCTCGTCGTCGCCAGCCCCTCCCCGTCGAGGCCGACGCGCTCGCCGATCGAGACCAGCTCTTGCGGGGTCTTGCGCGAATGCGCGCCTCGGCCGCCGCAGACATGCAGGCCGAGCTCGCCGGCGCGCGGCTTCAGCCCGCGCTTCAACGCACCGAGAACACTTGTCGTAATGCCGGAGGAATGCCAATCCATGCCCATGACCGCGCCGAAGGACTGGAACCAGAAAGGGTGGGCAAGCCGGCGCAGAAATTCGTCGCGGCCGTAGTGATGAACGATCGCCTCGGTGATCAGCGTTCCCAACCGGGTCATCCTGTCGCCGAGCCAATGCGGCACACGTCCCCCGTGAAGGGGAAGATCGGCGCTGCCTGCCCGTTGTGACATCTCGTTTCCTATATCCTCGCTGTTCGACCCGCTGTGCGGCGACGGCCGGGATCGGGAACCCGGTGAATTTCCAGGCGTTTGTTTTCAGTCAAAACGGCCGAGGCAAACATGACCGCATTCGAAACCATTTCCGATCAACCTTACCTGACCCGAACAAAAGCGCAACATCGGGGAGGCGAAAAAGAGGGGAGTGCGGCATTTCGGCTCCAGGGACGCGCGGAAAAAGCCGCCTTTCTAATCAACGGCAACAAATATTTTGCCGAAGTTTCAAGGGCGTTGCGGCAGGCCCGCCGCAATGTGTGGATCATCGGATGGGACTTCCATCCCAATATTCGATTGGAGCCCGAGAAGTCGGACGAAACCTTGGCGGACCTGCTGCACGCGCTGGCGGCGGAAAATCCCGAACTCGAAATACGCATTCTTATTTGGGCGCTCGGGCCGATCTACTCGGACAAATCGATAGATCTACTTCGGAAGAAGAATTTCCCCAAGAATGCCAGGATCGATCTGCGTTTCGATCTTCAGGACGCGTTGCGCGGCTGTCATCATCAGAAACTCGTCTGCATCGACGACGCGGTCGCCTTCATCGGCGGTATAGACATGACGTCGCGGCGATGGGATACCAGGCGCCATCACGCCAAGGACAAGCTGCGGCGCGACCCCGACGGTGCCCCCTACGATCCGCTGCACGACGTGCAGGCGATGGTTACGGGCGATGCCGCCCGGCTGATCGGCGATATCGCCAGGCGGCGCTGGGAAAACGCCACCGGCGAAAAGCATCTGCCACTTGCCGGCAGCCTGTCCTTCGCCTGGCCAGACGATCTCTCGATATCGCTGCAAGACATCCCGGTCGGTTTCGCCCTCACGGAGCCGGAAACCACCTGGCGCACCGGTATCGGCGACGGCATCGCATCGACCCTGGAGATCATCGCCCGAGCGCGGCGTCAACTCTATATCGAGGCGCAATATCTCGCCTCCTTCCGCGTCGCCGACGCCATTGCCGCACGGTTGCAGGAGGAGGACGGGCCCGAGGTGGTCGTCATCTGCACGCGCAGTTCTCACGGGCTGATCGAAAAGCTCGTCATGGGCAGCAATCGCGACCGTGTCATCCGCCGCCTCAAACGCGCCGATCGCGCCAACCGCCTGCGGGTCTGTTACCCCGTCGTGCCCGGGCCGAAAGTGCCAGGGCCTGAGGCGCCCGGGCAGTCGGCGCAGGCAGACAGCGAGGTCGAGGTGCTCATCCATTCGAAATTGATAATCGCCGACGACGAACTGGTCCGCATCGGCTCTTCCAATCTCAACAATCGCTCGGAAGGGCTTGATTCAGAATGCGATCTGCTGTTCGAGGCTGAAACCGGCGAGCATCGCCGCGCGATCGCGGAGCTGTACAATCGGCTTCTCGCGGAATATCTCGGAGCGGCTCCCGAGGCTTTCGCGGCTGCCTACGCGCAACGCGGTTCGATGATCGAGGCGATCGACGCGCTAAACCAGGGGGCTCGCGGCCTCAGGGAATTTGCCGTCGAACTGTCAGGCAAAGTCTCGCCGATCACAGGTACGGCGATCGTCGACCCCAGCCGGCCCTTTCTGCTCCTACACCGACTGGGCCTCGGCGCGCTCCTCCGCCTGTTCGCCGGCACTGCGTGACCGCCGGAAGATGAATTCGCTGATGAGGAGAAGTGTCGTGCCCAGCGTCAGCGGGATGAAGAAATAAGCGCAGCGGAAAGCGATCAGCGCGCCGATCGAGGCCTGCTGCGGCACGGCGTAGGAGACGGTCGCCTCCAGCACGCCGAGGCCGCCGGGGACATGGGTTGCCAGGATCGCCGAATTGGCGAGCACGTAAGCCGTGACGGAGCGGAAGAAGGCAACGTCGCCGAAGGTCGCGAGCATCTGGTGCAGGCAGGCGGACACCAGCATGAAGTTGATCGTCCCGACGCCTACCTGCGCCACCGCGATCGGAAAGCGCGGCAGTTGAAACGACCACCGCCACAGCCGCAGCTTGCCGCGGATGAAGAACGCCAACCCCGCGTAGACGGCCGGCACGGTCAGAGCCAGCAGCCCGAACACCCGGGTGCTTGCCGCATCGAGACGCAGCAGACGTGCCGCGTCAGCGGGATTGACGATCAGGGCAAGGCCGCCGAGCGTGATGAGGCCGAGCCCCACTGTGACACCGCAGAACAGGATGATCTTCGCCACGTCCTCCGTCGTCAGTCCCCAGCGGGAATAATAACGATAGCGGAAGGCGCCGCTACTCAGACCTGCAAAGCCAATATTGTGACCGAGCGAAAGGCTGATGAATGAGGCGAGCAAGACCCTCCGGTAAGACAGGGATTTGCCAAGGGAACGGATCGCCAGCAGGTCGAAACAGCTGAGGCATAGATACGATGCCGCCGCGAAGAGCAACGCGGTGGCGAAGGTCGCAAACGGTATGCCGCGGACCGATTGGACGATCTGCTCCAGGCTGTACTGGCGGAAAATCCGATAGAGAAGAAAGCCCGCGACGCAAAGGGCGGCAACGAGCAGTCCATTCCAGATTATGGTTTTCAGATTCATCGATTGTCCGTTTCCGAAGTGCGAGCCCCACGGCTCGATCATTTGGAACGATCAAAAGAGTTCTGTGTTCCCCTGGGGGAGAACGAGTCCCGTCTCTCGAGGGGAGATCAGCTTCAGCGGACCTATGCCGGATAGATCGATCAAACTCCTAACTTATAACGTTCACAGCTGCATCGGCAACGACCGGAAGCTCGACCCCGGGCGGATCGCTTCGGTCATCGCCGAGGCTGAAGCCGACATTGTCGCCCTGCAGGAGGTCGACGTCCTCAGGCGCAGGACCGGCGGCGTCGACCAGGCCCATGCAATCGCTTCCCTTCTAAAGATGCAGGCTCATTTTCACCCTGCGCTGTCGATTGCCGAGGAGCAATATGGCGATGCAATCATCACCGCGTTGCCAACCGGCGCGGTCAAGGCCGGTCCGCTGCCCTCCATCGGCGAAGCGAGGGGCGCGTTGTCCGTCGAAATATTACTCGGCGACAGGAAGTTGCTCGTTGTCAATACTCATCTCGGCCTTCGAGGGCGCGAGCGCATTCGGCAGATGACGACGCTCTTGAATTCCGGCTGGCTGCGCGGTCCGTCGGACGAACCGGTTCCAAGCGTTCTCTGCGGCGATTTCAACGCCATTCCGTCATCGGCGACTTACCGGCTTGCCGCGCGCTCATTGACCGACGCCCAGCTCGCAGGCAGCGAGGCGCCGAGAGCGACCTTCCCCTCCCGCTATCCGCTGATGCGTCTCGACCACATCTTCGTCACCGATGACCTGGTCGTCCAACGGGCAATAGTGCTCCAAAGCCGGCTGACGAGGGTCGCCTCCGACCACCTCCCTCTTCTTGCAGAGATCAGTTTCGCCTGATCATTCGCCAGCGGCGATGGAGTCTCCGGCAGAAAACGGCATTCAACGTCACCCATAGCGACATTGAAACGAATATTTCACGAGTTAGGCGTTATGAAATATTCATTCCGCGATACCATAGGTTTCGGGACGGAGACGGATAGAGTCGATTCAAGCGGATCGGGACTTTCACTCGAGATCGGCTGTTTCCTGCAGGGGTGGAGGGGTTTGATGCTGGGAAGGCTGTTATCGCGGGTTCGCATCCAGACGCAGGTGATGCTGTTCATCATTCCGTTCATCTTGAGCATCATGGCCGTGGGCGCGACGGGTTTTTATGCATCGAGTCTGCTTCAGGGGCGGATGGATATTTCCAACTCCGTCCTGCAATCCTTGAGCGGCTTTCGCAATCTGTCGGCGGCAATGGCCGAGTTCCTCGCCAATGCCACGCAGGAAAACCGGGAGGCCGTCAACGCCAGGCTTGCCGACCAGCGCAGCCTTCTGAAATCCGGCATCGAGCGGCTCAGCGCAGATCATAGTGGTCAGCAGGAACTGGAGCAGGTGCTCTCTTCCATTGACGGAATTGCAGCCCGCATGGATTTGCTGTGGCAGCTTCAGGAGAGCAGGGCAGCGCTGCTCACCGATCTTCAGAAAGCCCAGAGCGTCGTCGTATCGTCTCAGACAGATATTGTCGAAGGGACCAAGGCTCTCCAGCGTACCGCCGACCTGCAGGAAGATGAATCCCGCAACACCCTCGCCGACGCACAGCGTATTTCGGACTTCGCGTCCTTCGCCCAATTGCTGAACGACAAGGCCCAGGCCGCAGGCACGATTGCCAGGCCGGATATGGAGCAACTCGCCCGGCAGCAGCGCGTCGTGGGAATGGCCCTTGGCGGCGAAGCGCCGGATGCCAAAAAGGCGATCGACGACGCCGTCGCTTCCCTGAAGCCGCTCGTCGAAGCCTCTGGCCAGACCGAGGAACGCGCAGCCGCGCTTAGCGATAAAACTGGCCAGATCGTCGGCAGCCTGCCCGAATTGCGGGTGGTCGCCACACGGCGGCTGAAGGCCGTGACCGACAAGGCGGCCGAGACAGCCAAAATGGTCGAGCGCGCCAAGATCAGTCAGAGAGATGGTCAGAAGCTGACGACCTCGGCTTACGTGATCCAGATCGTCCTGGCGAAGCTGGCGCTGGCCCCGACGGACGCCAATCTCCAGCGGCTTTCGCAGGAGATCACCGCCGTCAGAAAAGGTCTGGACATGCTGATTTCCAATGCCGGCGGCGTTACACAATTCGATAATCTCAAACCGAAGCTTCTGCCGGCGCTGGACAAGATGCAGAAATCCGCTGCCGACCTCGTCCGCATCAGCGCGCAGCGCCAGGACGAATTCCGTGCCGCCGCCGCCGATGTGGATCGGATGTGGTCCCAGCTGACGGCTTTCGCCGAAATGCAGCGGCAGAACGCGGCCGACGAACGCGATGACGCCAACTCCATGTCGCTTGGAACAACGATCCTCGGCGTGGTGATCGCAATTCTCGCCGGCATCGGTCTGACTGTGACGCTTAAAGGGCCGATCAATCAGATCACCTCGGCAATGCGGCGACTGGCGGACGGCAGGCTGGAAACGTCGATCGTCGGCGAAAGCCGCGCCGATGAATCGGCGACATGGCTCGTGCGCTTGGTGTCTTCAAGAACAATGCGATCGCCAAGGTCGAGATTGAGGAGCGCAGCGAGATCGAACGGACGAGGGCCGAGGAGGAAAGGCACCGCAATGACGAGGAGAAACGCGCTGTCGAGCAGCAGATCGATTTTGCGGTGACGGCACTGGCCGAGGGGCTCGGGCGCCTGGCGCGAGGCGACATCTCCCAGCCGATCGCGACGCCTTTCTTCGGCCGGCTGGAGCAACTTCGTAACGATTTCAATTCGTCGCTGCTTCGTCTGCAGGAAACGATTGACCAGATTCGCACCAACACGCGGATGATCGAGGGCAATGCCGGTCAGATGGATCTGTCCGCCAGCAACCTCGCGAAGCGCACGGAACAGCAGGCCGTAGCGCTCGAAGAGATCGCCGCCGCCATCGAGGAGATTACAACGACGGTTCGCTCATCAGCGGCCTGCGCCGACGATGCCCGTGAGATTATCACGGATACCAAGAAGACCGCCGATTCTTCATCCGAGGTGGTAGCCAGCGCCATCGACGCGATGAGCAAGATAGAGGCGGCTTCCAACGAGATCGTGCAGATCATCGGCGTTATCGATGACATCGCCTTTCAGACGAACCTGCTCGCGCTCAATGCCGGCATCGAAGCGGCCCGCGCCGGCGAGGCCGGCAAAGGTTTTGCGGTCGTGGCCCAGGAAGTCCGCGATCTCGCCCAGCGCTCAGCGGAGGCCGGTCAACGGATCAAGCAACTCATCGGACGTTCGCGAGCCGAGATCACCAACGGCGCGCGGGTCGTTCGCGAAACGAGTGAGGTCCTTGAAAGCATTTCCGCAAAAGTGGTCACCGCATCCGAGCAGATGGATGTCATCGCCCGCTCGAGCCGGGAGCAGTACAACGCGCTGCACGAGGTCAATTCTTCCGTCAACAGGATGGACCAGATGACGCAGCAGAATGCCGCCATGGTCGAGGAAACCAGTGCGGCGACGAAGGAACTTGCCGATGAGACCAGAACGCTCCTGCAGCTGATCGACCAGTTCCAGCTGGATCAAACGGAGGCACGCCGGGTTGCCGCTGCATAGAGCATGACGCGCAAAAGTGTGCAGCGGTTTTGCAAAAACGACATGCGTAAGCACAAGGACGCAAAGCGCGGCAGGCGAATCCGAAAGATCGCGACGCGCTTTAGGCCCATCCTATCCTACCCTCGCGATGGTCACGACGCGCGGGTGCGTCAGTGATGGCTGTAGAGCGGCGGCGCCACCTCTTCGTCGGCTAGCTCCGGGTAGAGGTACCTGCGCGTGCGGGCGAGTGCTTCCGCCTCCCGGCGGTTCCGCTCCAGCAGCGCAGCAGTAACATCCTTGTACGGTTCGCCCTCCGATAGGGCGACGCGGACAGTTCCGCCCTGCGAGAGGAAGTCGCAGAACGACCGTACCGAGCGAAGACGCGTGGTAATCTCGATGTAGCGATCGTCATGTCCAGCCATGTTCGCCTCCGTTTAAAGCGGTAGGATGTCACGAACACTTCGGCGAGATGATGGCGTGCCTTCCATTGTGAGGAAACCGACGCGCGATCAAACCCAGACCCGTTCGTGCCTGCTGCCATCACCGCCGGGCGAGGTTTCGATTCATCGCAGCGACGGCCAAAGGCAATGCCGTTGTCATCACGGCTCCCCAAGGCAGGCGCTTCAGACCCCTGGTGATGACGAAGGCACCCGCCATCGCGCCGGCGAGCTTCAGCCAGGGCTGATCGCCAAGCTGGGCATGGGCGCTGGAATCAGCCCACCGGAGGTTTTCGGTGACAACGGTCGCGGCCTGGCGTCTGATTCCATGAAGACGAGCCTGCAGAATTTCGAGTTCCCACCTCAATTCCTGCAGCCGGCTTCCCAGGATGTGTTCCTCGGAGGTCCGCACCGGTTCTCCCACGTGATCTTCGGTCGGAGCGGACACATCTCTGCCCAATGTGGCAAAGTAGGCGCGGTATTCGGCCTCGCTCGCGAACCCCTCACGCCGAATGAGATCCGGATTGATGGCCGGTTCCTCTCCATTCGGCATTGAAGCGGTGGCATCGCCGCGGTTATTTTCGGCGCCGAAGGCGGCGGCCTGATCCTTGAACATGTTGCGTCTCCCATTGGTTCCTTTCGGCAGAACGCTCGATGGCTCTAAATGATCCGCGTGCCGATCAGGCTGGCAGCCACCCATATCGCGGACGTCACCGGCACGATGCGCTGAAGCGCTCAGGGCGAAACGCCGCCAGCAGCGGATGGCGGCGGCCCGTGGCGATCTCATCCGCCAACAGCTCGCCGGCAATCAGGCCAAGGGTGGCGCCGCTATGACTAAAGGCGACGAAGTAACCCGGGATCGAGGACAGCTCGCCGAAAACAGGCTCGCCATCGCCAGGAATAGGTTTCGGACCGACCCCATAATCTTCGATCTCAAGGACCGGATTGCCTTCGAGGACTTTCGACGCTTCCCGCATCAGTCCCTGCAGCGTCGATTGCCTGACATTGTAGCTGCCGTCGGGGTTGGCGCCTACCTCTTCCTCCGACCAGGCGGAATCGAGTGCGAAGCCGCCATTGGACATCGGTCGAATGGCAACACGCGGCGTGTTGAGCACGGCCTTCAGCGGGTGGCGGATCGGCTTTGTCCTGACGAGAAGGGCGACAGGCGTTGCATCCTCGATCTGTTGGCCGGCCTCCGCAACGATTGCGGGAACCTCGCTGCCTGCAGCGAGCAGCACGGCGTCGGCGTCGTGGCGCGTGCCGTCCGGTGTGACCACGCAGCTGGCACGCCCGTTGCTGACATCGACCGCCGCGCGTCCGGCATCCGTGATGATCTCGCCGCCCAGCGCCTGGAATTCTTCCGAAAGCCTACCAATCAGGGATGGAAGATCGACCCACCCCTCCCCCGGATTGAAGATAGCGCCTTGCGGCGTCACAGCGCTTGGGTCGACGCCGGGCGTTACCGCAGCGATCTTCTCCGGGGTGAGCCATTGTGCGTGATAGCCGAGGTCACGTTCATAGTCGAAGACTTCGGCGATCTCGTTGCTCGCGTCGTCCGCGTCCCAGGTCAGGCCGCCGTCGAAGCGCAACCACGGCGCATCGGGATATCGAGCAGCCAGCGTACGATAGCGGTCAATGCCTGCCAGACGCAGCCGGTGATAGGCATCGGAGCGCTTTCGCGCCGAGTTCAGCCAGGCGAGCGACCGGCCGGAAGCCCCGTTGGCAAGGGGGCCGTCATTGATGAGCATGGTATCAACCCCGAGCCGGGCCAGATGGAGCGCGGTCGAGACGCCGAAAATCCCGCCGCCGATGACAACGACCTTCGAAGGTTTGGTGGAAGCATTCATGTCGGGTACCCTGTTCCTGCTCTTGCTTGATCGAACCGAATTTGCACGCCTTACGGCTGGCGCCTCACAGAACTTCCGCAAGGAAGCGCTTCAGCCGTTCGCTTCGCGGATTGTCAAAGATCTGCTGCGGCGAGCCGGCTTCGACGATACGGCCCTCATCCATGAAGACCACCTGGTCGGCGACGCGGCGGGCAAACCCCATCTCATGCGTCACGACGGCCATCGTCATGCCCTGACGACCGAGCCTCGCCATCAGGTCGAGCACGCCCTTCACCAATTCAGGGTCAAGCGCGCTCGTCACCTCGTCAAACAGGATGATCTCCGGATCCATGGCCAATGCCCGCGCGATCGCGACGCGCTGCTGCTGCCCGCCGGAGAGGCCTGCCGGCCGGTGATCCCGGCGCGCGGCAAGACCGACATCGGCCAGGCGCGCCTCGGCGACGCGCCGCGCCTCCTGCCTCGGCATCTTCTTGATCTTCGTCAGTGCAAGCATGACGTTTTCGAAAGCGGTGTGGTCGGGAAAGAGGTTGAAGTGCTGGAACACCATGCCGACCCGACGACGGAGCTTTTCCGGCTTCATGGCCAGGATGCTTTCGCCGTCGAGCCGTATGTCGCCACCCTTCGGTTCGACGAGCCTGTTCATGCAACGCAGCAGCGTCGATTTTCCCGAGCCGGAAGGGCCGATGATGCAAGTGACGGTTCCGGCGGCGATATCGAGATCGACACCCTTGAGTACCTCGAGCTCTCCGTAAGCCATACTCACATCTCGGATTTCAAGCGTCCCGCCCTTGAAATGCTGATTATCGCAGCTCGCGACGCCGGTGATGGAGTGGGGGCCCACCGCCGCCGCAAGCTCGGTCACCTCGACCAATCCACTCCCGGGACCGGGACCCCGCCCCTGTTTTCCCAATCGCAGCCTCGCATCGATGTAATTGACGAAGTGGGTCAGCGGCACGGTGATCACGAGGTAGAAAACACCTGCCAGGAGCAGTGGCGACAGGTTGCCGGTTACGACCGCGTGGTCTTGCCCGACGCGGAAAATCTCCCGCTCTGAGGCGAGCAATCCGAGGAAATAAACAAGGCTCGAATCCTTGACGTTGCCGATGAACTGATTGACCAGCGCCGGCAGCACGCGCCGCACACCCTGCGGAATGACGATCAGGCGCATGCCTTGCCCATAGCTCATGCTGAGCGCCCGGCAGGCTTCCATCTGGCCGCGCTCGACGCTTTGGATGCCCGATCGAAAAATTTCGCCGATGTAGGCGCCGGCAATCAGGCTGAGCGCCAGTATTCCGAGCGGGAATGGCGACGGGCCGAAGATATCCCGTCCGATCCGGGCAAAGCCCTGGCCGATGATCAGGATCGTAACGATGGCCGGCAGCCCGCGAAATATATCGGTATAGATGCGCGCCGGCAGCCGCAGCCAGCGAGACTGAGAGATGCCCATCACGGCAAGAACCATGCCGATGACGACGCCGAGCACGGTCGATGCCGCGGCAAGGATCAGAGTATTTTTCAGGCCGACACTGATCATGCTCGGCAGCACGTCCCCCATCGCGCTCCAATCGAGGAAGCTGCGGCGCAGATTGTCTATCCAGTTCATCGTGATCCCCGTGAGGCCTTGTCGGGCATGCAGCCGCCGAGACTAGGCCGTCCGCCTCGGCGGACGGCTTGGCGCCTCATTTCTTCGGGAGATATTGGTCCGGCATCGGTGAGCCGGGGAACCACTTCTCATAGAGCGTCTTCCAGGTGCCGTCCTGCATCGCGTCGTGAAGGGCACTGTTCAGGGCCGTGCGGAAGGCGTCGTTTCCCTTCCTGATCACGAAGCCCGCCGGCGCATCGAAGGATGGAATGTTGACGGCGACCTTCAGCGCAGGATAGCGCTCGCCATATTGTTTGGCCGCCTCGTAGTCGAGGAAATGCGCATCGATCGTGCCGTTGTTGAGCGCGGCGACGGCGGAATTGTTGTCAGGAAATTTAACGAGATCGGTCTCACCGAAATTCTTGGCGGCGTAGACTTCCTGCAAGGTTCCCTGCACGACACCAAGCCGCTTGCCCTTCAGCCCGGCCGCGTCCTTGATGGCACCGTCCGACGTCAGCACAGAGAGATAACCGGCGAGATAGCCGTCGGAGAAGTCGACGGTCTTCTTGCGGGCTTCGGTGGTTCCGATCGCGGCGACGGCAACGTCGAACCGCTCGTTCGCCACCGATGGCAGGAGGGCGGAAAATTCCTGGCCGGTGAATGTCACCTTGTCTTTCTGAAAGCCGAGCCTAGACACGACGTTGAGAAACAGTTCGATGTCGAAACCGGTGAACTGGCCATCCGCGGTCGCAAATGTATAGGGCTTGGCATCGCCCATCGTGCCGACGCTGATAACGCCAGGCTCGATCAGATTGTAGGGATTGTCGGCCGCTGCTGCGAAACCCACTCCCATCGCCAGAAAGCAAGCCGTGAGGCCGGCTTGCAGAGGCGCAATGACTGCCGGAAGTGATTCAAAAAGTTTCATGTTCGTTCTCCGCTCCGGAAGGAATGCTCTTGTCGGCATTAGCTGTTTATCCGTTGCCGCCGTTCTGCGGCAACACTTTCCTGCAAGGAAACCGGTCTCTATCTAAAAGAGACCGGTCTCACAGCCATTTTGATAACTGTCAATTGACCGCCCGTCAATAACTCTTGTAGTGCTGCGGCATGGAAAATTCCGCTGGCCCGAAACGTTCAGTTACTGTCGCCGACGTCGCGAAGGCGGCACGGGTGTCGAAAGCGACGGCCGCCCGCGTGCTCGGCGGCTACGGTGTCGTTAGCGGTAAGATAAAGGATCAGGTCCTGGCGGCGGCGGCCGCACTCGAATACCGGCCGAACGAACTTGCGCGCAGCATGAGCACCGGCCGGTCCGGCATCATCGGGATCGTCGTCGGCGATATCGAAAACGCCTTCTTCAGTCTGGCGGTACGCGGCATCAGCGATGCGGCTCGGCTCGCCGGCTTCAACGTGATCATTTCCAATTCGGGCGAGAAGCTCGAAGCGGAGAAATCAGCCGTCGACCTCCTGATCGGCAAGCGTGTCGATGGCTTGATCGTGACGCCCGCTCGCTGCGACAGCGTCGACCATCTCCGGCACGTCGGCCGCGCCGGTATGCCGCTGGTCCTCTTCGACCGGAGCATCCCGGAACTCGATGTCGACGCCGTGACCGGCGATGATCGCGAGGCTGCCATCGCCGCCGCCCGGTTTATGGTCGAGGCAGGACACCGACATCTCGCTTACGTTTCGGCCATGGACGCCGAGGACGGCGGACCCACCGATGTCGCCCGCATATCGAATTCTGCCGTGCGTGAACGCGTGGAGGGCTTCGTGAGCGTCCTGACAGAGGCAGGCTTGCCCAACCCCCTTCACTATGTGCGGCTCGGCGCGACGGACCAACCGCAGACGGACGCCGTGATCAGACGCCTGCTCTCGGATTCATCACCGCCAACGGCAATCCTCGCATCAGACAGCCTGGTGGGGCTGCGCGTCTTCAAGTCGCTGCAATCACTCGGCCTCTCAATTCCCGACGACATCTCGATGATTTCCTTCCTGGATGCCGATTGGACAAGCGTTACCGTTCCCCCGATCACAGTCGTTGACCAGCGCGTATACGAGATGGGCAAACTCGCCGGCGAGCGGCTCGTCGCCCGCATCGAACAGATCCCCCTAGCCGTTGAACGGCTGCGGGTCAGCACGAGCCTCGTCATACGCAGCTCGGTCGCAAGGATTGGCCGGTGAGATGCGTCCTGAGCCGGATGTGAGCGACGTCCTAATCGAAAAGCTCACCATGGCCGATCTGCTCCCGCTTGCCCGGCACGTCGCTAATCACGGGATCTTCCGCAGGATCGGGATCTTTTTTATTGGCCTCGGTCAAAAACCGCGCCGCCTCAAGGAATGCGACCGAGATTTCTTCGGTTCCCCATCCGGCTTGATTGGCGGCTGCAATCAGCTCCTCCAAAGCGTCGCGCGCAGCAGCGCTCGCTTCTTCGAACCGCTGAGCGGGAGCCTCGGCTTTTGGCGGTGGAAAGGTCATCGGCGTTCCCTTCATGTCTGACTACCCAGGATGAACGCAGCTCCACTGAAATGGATGCACCACCAACACGATTTAGCGGTGGATGCTCGACTTTCTCGATCAGATGACCGTCCGCAAAAGAAACGGGGAACGCTCCAGCGGACGCTGGGCGAGGATCTTTAGCATCGCCGGACCCTGTATGCCGGTTGTCGTGCGCGAGCGGCCGTCGTGATAGATGACCGTCATAACATGACTGCGAATATCATAGCGTATCTGAGCGATCGTCCGGGTGTGAACCGGAAATACGAATTCGTCGGGCTCGGATATTTGCCCGGATGTTTCCAAAGTCATCGCGATGCCCCAACGATAACAGCGCCCCTGTTCCTCGTCCCCCGTTTCATGCACCCGGTGCCGGAAATCATAAGCGCTAAGCGGCCCAATCAAGCATATATTGCTTCCATGGTCGCGTGACATCGGCGTGACATGCAGTTACGCTTTAAAAATTCCTTGGAAAACAGTAATTTATGGAAAACGACAGGGAGCCTGTGAAGTCACGCAATCAGTGCAATGTCGTCTGCAGCGCATGGACACGAGCGGCCTGCGGCCAGCGTTCGCTCCTGCGCGCGAGCGACCGGACGGCCTCCTCCACCGCAAGAACCGCGTCCCTCAGCCGCTCGATCTCATAATCGAGTTCATATCGCTCGCCCTCAGCAAGATCATGCCTGTCAAGCAGCCGTCTCGCCGCTTCGATCAAGCGCTCCGCGCGCCGGACAATATCGAGAGCGCTTCGTATAAGGACGTCGAGCATGCATTTTCCCTCCTTGCCTGACAGAGAGTCGGGCAGAATCGGAATGCTGGCAATCCTAAAATCTTGTCAGATCCGCTCGCGCATCCTGTCGTAGAAATCCCTGAGATCTCGTAGGGCTGAGGACTCACGATGGCGTGGTGGGGAGAGCTGACGTGAGGCAAACGTCAACAAACCCGCGACAGCAGCCATGAGGGCAAACGTTGAGAGCGGATAATGCTTCACCAGAGCCTCGGTCTCGCGGACTGCGTTTCGGGCGCCGCCCTTCGCAGAACGCCCGGCACTGATGACCTGTTGCTGTAGCCTATCAACCTGTTGCCGCAGAGCGCCCAATTCAGTGCGCAAATCTTGCTCGGCCTGGCGGGGGACCCCGACAGAGGCGGTGTTGATATCAATGATCGCTTTCGGAACAGGCTCGCCGATCTTGGCTCCCTCGGTGTCGAGCGTCGTCCCAACATTGTTCTTACGGCGCGGCATGATCAGGTCTCCTTCCTAGTCGTCGTCGAGCGAAAAAACCGGTCGGTAGTGGCGCTGGGAAATCAGTAAGCTGCGGTCCGGCTGGATAATATAGATCTCCTCGACTTGCCGCCCCCATCGATCCGTGAAGCTGTGCGGGAACGATGAACCGACCGGCGATTTCGTCAGCTTTGTGCGCGGCTGCCCCTGATAGGTGATGCTGCCCGGAATAGGCTCAAGTCCCGCCGATGTGTAGCTGCCTGCGCTGGTGGTGCAACCCGTCAGCGCGATGGCCAGAACCAGCCCAAGCACAATGCTCCGCCTCATCGTATCCTCCGGCTGCTTCGGCATTCGCCTGTCGCACAAATAACAAGGCGAGGCAGACATTGTTCCAGTACTCGGTGGCGGCAGGCAGGAGTTCCTTTTTCGAACAGGAACAACCGTGCCATGGCGTAGTTCGACCGGCAAAGGAGATGCCATATGGACCATGAAGCACCGATCCGACCAAGGCTCCCGGCCAGGGCCCGCCATGCGTTTGTTCACCCGGGCCAGTACCGGACGTTCCAGGACAGCGGCAGGGGCCACCGTCCGAAAGACCATTCTGGATCATATCATGGCTGACGTCATCGAGGTCGATTTCCACCTGGTTTGGTAATATCCAGTTTTCATCCGCACCGCCGAGAGCGAGCAGCAGCGCATAGAAGGTCCGGACGCGGCACTCGACGTCCTGAATCATCGCTGGACCAACGTTCGGGGCGGCGGTTATTTCGAAGCGAAGCGGCGCTGCGTCGATGCGCTTCGCCGACGCGGAAGCGCCGAACTGGCGCGCCAACGTTTCATCCAGGCCGCCATTGCCGCGGGTGTCCTTGCCTGAGGCAAAGGAGGCTCGGCACGCCGCTCGAAATAGCTGGTCCGTGCGCTAACGCACCGAAGAAACAAGCCGCTTGGTATCAAACAGGACGGGCATTATCTTGATTAAGTGAAGGCGACAAGCGGCAATCGTGGTGGGCGTTCATGGCGATTTTCTACAGACCGATACTACCGCAGGATTTCAGATGCCTTTCGAAGGCTGTCATGAGCTGGTATCGCCATTTCGGCGTCTCGGTGAGCGAACACGACAGCCAGATCCTGTGCAGCGCCGCCATTCAGCTCTTCAATGACGGCAAGACCGATGTCGACGACCTCGCAGCAGGATTGATCGAGATGTTTCCCGCCCCGGATCTGCTCAAAATCAACGCTCCGACCTCGCAGTCGATCCACTAGCGCCTGCCAAACCCTTCGCTTCGGCAGGACCGGCCTCCCGTAAACGAGCGGTGACGCTGCTGACTCGAGCTGTGCCACCGCTCTCGGAACAGGGTGCGCTTTACCGCGTTTCTAACTTTCCAAGGGAGATGTACTATGGCCAAAACAAAGATTCCGAAGAAGATCGCAGGTTACAAGGTGCCGAAGGCTATCCGAAAGAATTCCATACTGAAAACATTACTGGCGAGCCCCACAGGCCGCGACATCTTGGGAAAGGCGTTGATCGCCGGCGCGGGCGCTGCCGCCGCCGTGCTGGTAGAGGATAGCGACGACATTGCCGGCGCCGCAAAATCGGGAACGCGCAAGGGCACCAAGACCCTTGGGCTGGTCGGACAGGCCTTTCATAGCGCAACAGATGCCGCGATCGATGTCGTGCGCGACGCCGCCAGTTCGGCGCTTCCGAAGAAGGTTCGGAAACAGGCGGAAGAAAACCCTCGGAAGGGCGTCGCCGTGCATTAGATGCGACGCCGCCCCCAAAGCATTCGAAGCGAAAGCTGGAATCTCTCTTGCGCAAACGCGCCGATAAAGGCGTCTTGTCTCAGGCCAAAGCGGCCGCGACGGCCAAGGCTCTCGGAAAGCTTGTGCGCAAACACCCTCTCATCGCGGCCGAGATTGCCTTGACGGGAACGGCCAGAGGCATTGCGGTCGCGGCCGAGGAAGTAAAGCACCGCATTCTACCTGATCACGATGTCGAGGAAACCGGCGACAAGGATTCCGGGGAAATCGACTGAGAACAGGATCTGAAGGAGCCGGCGAAGCGATCCTGAACGAAATGCGGGCAGTTATCATTTCGAGGCAATAAATCGAGGTGTATCCGCAGGCCTCCCTAAAAAGGGTGGCATCCTTCCCGATCAGTCCGCGCACCGATGAGACCGAGCGACACTACGGTGGCCTGGATATTTTGCCATCGAGGATAATATTCTGCCACTGTCTATTTCGACAGCTAGAGCTCGTCGCTGCGACGCTTGACCGCGTGTTTCACAGCCAGCAAATGTCGGCGCCGTTCGATCATGTAGTCAGCATAACCGACGCAGATGTAAAGCAATGTCGGGCCGGCGTAGATGAAGATGAGAGCCAGTGCAACAAGGATGAATGCGCTCGTCATGGTCTGTTTTCCGTCATGTTGATCATGTGAAGCGGTGGACCTCGTGCCATGGGCTCATCAGGTTCCACCGCCAGGTCTTTCCATCACTTCTCTCTTGCGTCGTGGGTGTGGTGGCGATCATGCTCGCCCCCGCCGCCGGAAACCTTGCTTCGCGTACGTCTATCCGGCTCGGCTGCCGGCTTCGGGATTTCAAGCGGCGCCTTGGCGTTTTCGTGGGATGCGCCTGGGCCGCCCTGGCGGATCGTTGGCGGGCTCTTCTGCGAGGTAGACATCGATGCCTCCTACCTGTCCTGCTGGTAACCCTGATGTGTAGTGTTGACTTTGGTGTTTCCTTGTTGACCCTTCTTCTCAGGGTTTTCGTTGCCGCTTGCGGTATCCTCCGCCTCGGTCCGCGCCGGCTTGCCGGCTCCCTTGTTGCTGACGTTTTTGGCGGGAATGGGGGGCAATCTGCTGCTCATCACCTTTTCCTCACTTAGGATTCCGATTGGAGCTGTGATCCGCGTATTGCTCAGTTTGGATCGTCTTGCCGTCGAGGCCGCGCTCCTTGGAATGCTGCGTCTTGTCGCGGTTCGAGAGGACCATGTTTTCGGGAAGCTGTTCCCGGTCGAGATCGGTCATCGCGCCGCCGCCGTCGCCCTTTCCCTTCGTGCCAGCACCAATATGTTTCCGGTCGGCATGTGCCATGATTTTCTCCTTCGGTTTATCGAGTCAAACACTCCAGGCCCGCCGAGGTTCCGGGCTCGAATTCAAATCGCCTGCCCGCGTCGAGCTGGTAAGGTGACGCATCCTATGACTTGTCCAGATGCCGGTGCAGTTCGTCCTTGGGAATGAAAATGTCGGTGCTGCCCGGCTCGTGATCAGGATGCGATACCTTCACATCGAGATCGTCAGGAAGCGACAATGCCTGCTTGGCGTTCATGATGCCCAACGGCACCCGGCCTTCCTCGGTCTCTACCGCGACCTCGACAAGTGGTTTTCTGGCTTTCATCTCGGCGATCCTTATCCCTGTCTATTCGAAATCCGCCTGCTCCCTGATCGTTCCCTCGCCGCGTGAATTCGTGGCCTTTCTTCCCGCATCGCCGCCGTAATGCGATGCAGCAGCGGGTTCGACGCCAGCCCCTCCAGCGAAACCGACAGCTTCGGTTTCCAGTTGGGGTAGCTGTCGCTCGTGCCGGGGATGTTGGTGGGGCTTTTCTCGTCGGTCAGGTCGGCAACCCGAACCGCGACGAGAAGCGACGGAGTACGGGCGATGAAGCGGTAGGCGCTGACGGTCAATTCCCTCAAGGTCTCCCGGCTCGCCCTTGCGTTGAGACGGGCCGGCACGTCGATGCCGGCAGCGCGGAGCGCCGTCTTCAGATTTCGTCGCTCGCGTCGGCGGTGCTGAAGATGTTTTGCCGTGAGATCGGGCGGCACGATACCATGGTCGCGGCGATCCTGGATGTCGGCGCTGCGCCACCAACCGGCAAGCGTCTGATGGTCGTGCGTCGAAATGCAGGCCAGGCCGAAAACGGGATAGGCATCCGGCGGCTTGAAGCCTTTCCCGTCCTGTTCATAGGAGAGAATGCGATACGAAAGGATCTGCGCCGCCGCGAGCTCGTCAGGCAAATCCGGCGGTATCACTCCCAGCGCTTCACCGATGACGAGGCATCGATGCTCAGCGGAGGTCTCGGCCAGGATCTGTAGAAGCCGATGCTGGGGGTAGCGGACATAGGCGCCGCCATCCGGCCTGCTGCCGAGCGGCACCAGAAAGAGGCGTCGGAGCGCCGGGGCGTGATCGATCCGGATCGCACCGGCATAGCGCATGGCGGCGCTTACCATGCGCCGGTAAGGAGAATTGTCTCCCGCAGCGATCGCGGACGGCAGATATCCGGCGAGATGCCAGTCCTGCCCCTCTACCGCGAATGGATCGGGAGGGCTGCCGATGGTCGCCTTCGAGATATAGACATCCGGCTCGCTCCACATCGCCGATCCGTCGACCGCCTCGCCCACGGCAAGATCGAGATAAAGCCCGATCCGCAGGCCGGCTTCGCGCGCCCGGTCCGCCGCCTGCAGCAACTGCCGGTGGGCGAGCCACTGCAACCACATATGAAAACGGACCTCCTCCGCATGCTCACGTGCGAATTCGGCGACGGCGGCGCTGTCGAAGCGCCGGAAATCGGCCGGCCATCCCTGCCAACCGGCGCCCCTCCCACGCTCCACCATGGAAAGCGAAAGGCATTCGAAAAGCGCGTGTCGCCGCAAGCTGTCGCCGCCCTGCGCGACGAAGACATCGAAATCGACGGGATTGTAGGTTTCATCGGCGGCATCCGCTTGCAGCCAGGCGCGCCAGCGATCCCGCAGAATTCCAAGCTTGACCCTCGCAACTCCGGCATAATCGACGAGGTCGCTTCCGCGAAGTCCCTCCAATTGCCGTTCGAGTTCGGCACTACTGACAAAACCCGGCAATCGGTCGACCGCGATATAGAGCGGGTTGAGATGCTGACGGCTTGAAGGTTCATAGGGGCTGCAGCGATCGGGATCGGCAAGAAATGGTGCGTGAAGCGGATTGAGGCCGATGAAATCAGCGCCAAGCTTTCCCGCCAGGTCGGCCACATCGGACAGATCCTCGAAATCTCCGATGCCCCAGTTGCGCACCGAACGGAGTTCGTAAAGCTGCAGGCTGATCCCCCAGACCCGCGTCTTGAGCAGGAAGTTCGGCAGAAATGACTTGGGAATTGTATCCTTCGCCGGCCCCGGCTCCTGCTCCCGCCGCGGTGCAACCGTCCCGCGATGGGTGGTTCCTGGCAGATCGACTTCCAAAGCCGAGAGTATCTTGCGTTTGGTGTCGGCGGAAATCGCCACCTCGCCGCCGTCGTCGGGACTGGGCCTGGTCAAGCTGATCCCGTATTGGCGGGCGAGCTTGTCGAGCTCGGCAGACTTCATCGTCCGATCGCCTTCATGCGATGCCCTCGCCTTTCGAGATGCGCCAGATCACCGTCCAGGGCGCCAGTTGACCTCCATCGCAGCTGCCGAGGCGGAAGATCGTTTCACCTTGGTCGCACCGCTTGGGAAGCCGCACCGCCTCGCTGCCGAGGTTGGCGTCGAGATGAAGGCGCCAATCGCCGGCCAGGGTCCAATCGACCGCAAGCGTCGCACCCGCCGAGTGATAGGCCGCGTTTCCGCCGCGGGCGCCCTTCAACAAGGGTACGATTCGTCCATGCCGGAGGCTGAGAAGCTCCCGGTAGAATTCGAGCATTTCCGAAGAGGCGCATTTCGACCAGTCGAGCTTGGCGGCCGCAAAGGTCGACGGAGCCGTTGGATCGAGAAGCTCGTCAGCGTCGAAACCCGGCAGACGCGAAAGCTCCTCTCGCCTGCCCTTCCTGACCTTCTCGTTCAGATCCTCGTCGAAGTCGCAGAAAAACGGAAAAGGCTCGCGCGCACCCCATTCCTCGCCCATGAACAGCATCGGTATCTGTGGTGCCAGCAGGTAGATCGACGTGACGGCCTTGACGGCATCGGTCGGGCTCGAAGCCATGATCCGGTCCCCCAGCGCCCGGTTACCGATCTGGTCATGGTTCTGGATAAAGGAGACGAAGGCGGTGGGCGGCAGGTGGCCGCTCGGCCTGCCTCGGCTTCCTCCACGATACGGCATGTGCTCGCCCTGGAACACGAATCCTTGCGTCAGCGCCCGACCGAGCTTGCCGGTGTCGCCGGCATAATCGGCATAGTAGCCGAAGGTTTCACCCGTGGCAGCAACATGCAGAACATGGTGGATATCGTCGTTCCATTGGGCCGTGAACAACCTCGCCTCGCCGTCTGCGTCACGTTCCAAAAGGTCGCTGTCATTCTCCTCGTTTTCCACGATCAGATGAACATGCCGGTCACCGGCCGCAGCCCTGAGGCGGCGGGCCAGCGCGTGAAGAAGATGCTCAGAACTGTCGTCCTTGATGGCGTGGACGGCGTCGAAGCGAAAACCGTCGAGCCTGAACTCGTTGATCCAATAGATGGCGTTCTCGATGAAGAATTCGCGGATCATCTCGGAGCCGTCGCCGTCGTAATTGATGCCGTGGCCCCAGGGCGTCCTGTGATGATCGGTAAAGAGCGGCGCGTAGGAGGGGATATAGTTCCCGTCGGGTCCGAAGTGGTTGTAGACCGCGTCGAGGAAAACCGAGATGCCACGCTGGTGCGCCGCATCCACCAGCGCCATGAGATCTTCCGGCCGGCCGCAACTGCTGTCGGGCGCATAGGGAAGCACACCGTCATAGCCCCAATTCCAGCGCCCCGGAAAGTCACTGAGCGGCATGATCTGCAGCGCCGTGACACCCAGCCCCCGCAGATGATCGAGACGCTCGATCGCGGCCTTGAAGGTTCCCTCTGGTGTGAAGCAGCCGATGTGCAGTTCGTAGATGACCATCTCCTCCCAGGGCCGGCCGGACCATTCGTGCGTCTTCCAGTGATAGGCGGAAAGGTCGACCACTTCGCTCGGACCATGCACATCTTGCGGCTGGAAGCGCGAGGCAGGATCGGGAATTTGAAGACCGTCCGGCAGGATAAAGCGATAGCGCGCACCGGGACCGGCGTCCGCGACCGTGCACCGATGCCAGCCATCTTCAGTCGCGTGCATCGGGCGCGGATCACAGCCTTCGATTTTCAACGACACGCTTTCATGCAGAGGAGCCCAAACACGAAACAGAATGCCATCTTGGGTGAACGCGGGGCCGAACATCGTTTTGGTCAAAGGAAAGCCTTCAGTGAAGTGAGACGGATTTGAGTAACTTTTGTCAGGGCAAAAAGTTTCGCCGGGCTGGGGTGCGCTGATCGAGGAAACCTGATCAGCGAGCAGCCTGAATCCGGATTGGCCGCTGCAGTGGCATTCCTGCTGGCGAAAGGTTCACGCAGCGCGAAAGACCACCCTCGGGTTCAGCTTGAAACGCGGTTGTGCTTCAACCTGCGGCTGGAATGAATGTGAGCCTTGAGGCAAAAGGTGAGATGCGAATCGCAAGCTATTTCAACAACTTCACAATCTTTCATTCATGCAGCACACCCTGGTTGTGCTGAGAGCGAAGCAAATAAAAGATGAAGCCGATCCACTTCAATTACGCCAGCTCCCCCGGCGGCGCCCCCATCATCACGCTGCCGCGACCTTGTCCCTCAGCGCCTCGTCCATGGCCGCTTGGAGTTGCTCTTGCGTGAACGGCTTCGCCATCCTGAGCATGCGGCCGAGCCCCTGATCCTCGGCAAGCTCGACATAACCTGAAGCGAGGATCACGGGCAGGTTGGGGAAGGCTGAACGAAGGTGGCGCGCGAGCTCGGCGCCGGTCATCCCCGGCATGGCATGATCGGTGATGACGAGATCACACTCCTGTCCGCCGGCGAGGAATTCCAGGGCCTGGGTAGCGGAAGCCGCCTCCCGCGGCAGATGTCCGAGATCCTCCAGCATTGCCACGGTTCCGGTCCTGACGAGCGCGTCGTCGTCGACGACGAGGATGGCAAGCGATCGCGAGACCGGCTTCAAGGGTTCCGCGGCCGCAGGCACGACCGCCGGCTCCTCCTTGGCAATGCTCTGCGCAACGGGCAGCCAGAGCGAGACAGTTGTGCCCTTCCCTCTTGTGCTCGAAATCTGGATGGAACCGCCCGATTGCGCCGCCAGGCCGTGCACCATCGATAGGCCAAGACCAGTGCCTTTGCCGATTCCTTTCGTGGTGAAGAATGGCTCGGCGGCGCGCAGGACCGTCGCCTCGTCCATCCCTTCGCCGTCATCCGAGACCGATATCCTGATGTAGTTTCCGCCTGCAAGACCGGCGGGCCGGTCTTGCTCCGCCGCCGCGGCGACCGTCACCGCACCGCCACTTTCAAGCGCATCCCGCGCATTGACGAAGAGATTTAGCAGGGCCAGTTCCAACTGGTTGCTGTCCACCAGAAGCGGCTCCAGATCCGCCGGTATGCGCTTTCGGATCTCGACGCGCGGTCCAACCGCCTTTGCGAGCAGATCCTCGACGTTTTCGAACAGCCGGAGGAAGTCGACCGCCTGTGGCTTCAGCTCCTGTCGGCGGGCGAAGGCGAGCAGACGCTGGGTGAGCGCCGTACCGCGTTCGGCCGCCTGGATGGCGTTCGTCACCAGGCGTTCGCTGCGCTCATCGGCCGGAAGCCGCTTCTTGAGCAGACTGAGGCTGCCGAGCACCGCCATGAGAAGATTATTGAAATCGTGCGCCACGCCGCCTGTCAGGTGGCCGATCGTATCGAGCTTCTGCGCCTCGAACAGCTGTGCCAGCGCCTCCTCGCGTTCGCGCGTCCTTTGGTCGATGCGGTGTTCGAGTTCCTCGTTCAGCTGACGCAATTGCGCGGCCGAGGCCTCGAGCTCGGCGGTGCGCTGGTGCACCCTGGCCTCCAGTTCGGCATTCAGGCGCTCGAGTTCCCGTGTCTTCCGGTAGAGATCGGCAAAGACTCTGACCTTTGCCCTCAGCACCTCGGGCACGATCGGGACCGAGACATAGTCGACGGCGCCGACCGCGTAGCCGCGCAGCCGGTCAGGTTCGGCCAGCATCACGGCCGAGACGAAGATGATCGGCGTGTTCTGATAGCGCGGGTGCTGACGGATCATTCCGACGAGTTCGAAACCGTCCTGCTCGGGCATGCAGACGTCGACGAGGATCACGGCGATCTCGGTGCGCAACAGGTGCTCGAATGCTTCGCGCGCCGACTGCGCCTTGATCAGGTTTTCCTCGAGCTCTTCGAGAATCACCTCATAGCTCAGAAGCTTTGCAGGCTGATCGTCGACGAGGAGGATATTGACGGGGCTCATGACCGGATCCTCAGCGGTGCAGCCACATGCGCAGAGCCGACAGCAGCTGCTCTGTGTTGACGGGCTTCGCCAGGTAGTCCGAGGCGCCGGCTTCCAGGCATTTTTCCCGGTCGCCCTTCATCGCCTTGGCCGTCAGCGCCAGGATCGGCAGCCGCCGGAAGCGGGGCTCAGATCGGATCACCTGCATTGTTTCATAGCCATCCATCCCCGGCATCATGATGTCCATCAGCACGATCGCGACGGAAGGCTCATTGTTGATGACGTCGATCGCCTCGCTGCCCGTCGTCGCCGTCAGCACCTTCATGCCGCGACGTTCGAGAACGCTGCTCAGCGCGAAGATGTTGCGCGCATCGTCATCGACGAGCAGCACGGTCTCGCCCACCAGATCCTCGTCCGAGCTGTGCAGCTCCTGCAGCGTCGCTTGTTTTGCGGCCGGCAGGTCGGCGACGACGCGGTGCAGGAAGAGCGCAGTCTCGTCGAGCAGGCGCTCGGGCGACTCGACGCCCTTCACCACGACGCTGCGGGCCATGCTGTGCAGCATCGCGTCTTCGTCAGGCGAAAGCTCCCGGCCGGTGAAGACGACCACCGGGACTTCGGCGATCCCGTCGTCGTCGCGGATTTGCTCCAGCACTTCGAAGCCGGACATGTCAGGCAGCGTAAGGTCAAGCACGACGCAGTCGGCAGAGCCTTGCCGGAGAACGGCGAGCGCCTCCGAGCCGGAGCCGACGCTTGTTATGTCGATGTCGTCGTGCCCGAGAAGGGCGGTGACGCTCACGCGCTCGGCCTCGTTGTCTTCCACCAGCAGCAACTGCTTGCGGCGCGGCTCGGCATAGGCCTTCAGCCGCGACAGTGCCTTGCCGAGGCCTTCCGGGGTCGTCGGCTTGCTCATGAAGGCGAAGGCGCCGCGGGTCAACCCGTGCTGGCGGTCCTCGTCGAGGCTGATGATCTGAACCGGAATGTGTCGCGTCTGGGAATTCTGTTTGAGCTGGCTCAGCACCGTCCAGCCCAGCATATCAGGGAGGAAAATATCGAGCGAGATCGCCAACGGTCTGTATTCCTGGGCGAGAACAAGCGCGTCGCTGCCGCGCATCGCGACCAGCACCTTGAAACCGTTGTCGCGGGCGAGATCGACGAGGACGCGGGCATAATGCGCATCGTCTTCGACGACGAGCAGCACGGAGTCGCCGGGCTCGATCCGGTGACGGTCGTCCGCGACATGTTCGACCGGTTTGTCAGCCCGACGGGCAGCCGCCTCGGCGAACTCGACGACGTTCGCCGCTGCCGGAGTGGACTTCGGCGCCACCGCGCCGGCGCCGACATAGGTGAGCGGCAGGTAAAGCACGAAGGTGCTGCCGACGCCGGGCGTGCTGCGCAGCTGGATCTCGCCGCCGAGCAGGTTCGCCAGTTCGCGGCTGATCGCCAGGCCAAGTCCGGTGCCGCCATATTTGCGGCTGGTCGACGCATCCGCCTGCTGGAACGCCTCGAAGATGATGCGCTGCTTCTCGGGCGGTATGCCGATGCCGGTATCGACCACTTCGAAGGCAATGACCGAAGGCGCGTGCCGCAGAGAAGGATGCTCCGGTGACCAGCCGCTCGTCGCCGATGCGACGCGAAGCGTCACGCCGCCCTGCGCGGTGAACTTAAAGGCGTTCGAGAGCAGGTTCTTGAGGATCTGCTGCAGCCGCTTCGAGTCGGTGATGATGCTCTTTGTCACATCGGCGCCGACCTCGACCGCGAAGGAGAGGTTGCGGTTTTCCGCCTCGTGGCGGAACGGCCGCGCCATCACCTCCAGCAGGTTGCTGACGAAGATCTCCTCGGCATCGACCGAGACCGTGCCGGACTCGATCTTCGAGAGGTCGAGAATGTCGCTGATGAGGTTGAGCAGATCGGTGCCGGCGCCGTGGATCGTCTTTGCGAATTCGACCTGCTTGACCGACAGATTGCCGTCCGGGTTTTCTCCGAGCTGCTGGCCGAGGATGAGGATCGAATTCAAAGGTGTGCGCAGCTCATGCGACATGTTGGCGAGGAATTCGGATTTGTATTTGGAGGTGAGTGCAAGCTCCGTCGCCTTTTCCTCGAGCGCGCGTCTCGCCTGCTCGATTTCCTGGTTCTTCGCTTCGACTTCGACGTTGCGTTCCTCCAGCTGTTGCGCCTTCTGGCCGAGCTGTTCGTTGGTCTGCTGCAACTCGCGCTGCTGCGTCTGCAGTTCGGCGGCAAGCTGCTGCGACTGCTTGAGCAGTCCTTCGGTTTGCATCGTCGCTTCGATCGAGTTGAGAACGATGCCGATCGAGGTCGTCAGCTGGTCGAGGAAGGAAAGCTGCAGCTCGGTGAATTCACCGGCGGAGGCAAGCTCGATCACCGCCTTCACCTGCCCCTCGAAATGCACTGGCAGGACAATGGCGCTTCGCGGCAGCGTCGTGAACACGCCCGAACTGATGGGAACGACGTTGTCGGGAAGATCGGTGACGAGGATGCGGCGGGCATCGCTGGCGCATTGCCCGACGAGGCCCTGGCCGAAATCGAGCCGCGGCGGATGCGCCGCTTCGACGCCCTGCGCATAGACCGACAGCAGCGACAGAAACGCCTGCTCTTCGTCGGCATCCACCTGATAGATGACACCCTGATGCGCGCCAACCAGCGGCGCGAGCTCGGAGAGCATCATCTTGCCGACCAGCGTCAGGTCGCGCTGCCCCTGCAGCATGTTGGTGAAGCGCGCCAGGTTGGTCTTCAGCCAGTCCTGCTCGGTGTTGCGCTCCGTCGTCAGGCGCAGGTTGTCGATCATCGTGTTGATGTTGTCCTTGAGCTCGGCCACTTCGCCGCGTGCATCGACCTTGATCGAGCGCGTCAGGTCGCCCTTGGTGACGGCGGTGGCGACCTCGGCGATGGCGCGCACCTGGGTCGTGAGGTTCGCGGCAAGCAGGTTGACGTTACCGGTCAGGTCCTTCCACGTTCCCGCGGTACCGGGGACATTCGCCTGGCCGCCGAGGCGGCCCTCGACGCCGACTTCACGCGCCACCGTCGTCACCTGATCGGCGAAGGTCGCGAGCGTATTGGTCATGTTGTTGATGGTTTCGGCAAGCGCCGCCACCTCGCCCTTGGAGGCGACGGTGAGGTTCTGCTTGAGGTCGCCGTTGGCGACCGCCGTCACCACCTTGACGATGCCGCGCACCTGTTCGGTCAAGTTGGCTGCCATGACGTTGACGGTGTCGGTCAAATCCTTCCAGGTGCCGGCCACACCCGGCACCTGCGCCTGGCCGCCGAGCTTGCCTTCGGTGCCGACCTCGCGCGCCACGCGCGTCACTTCGCCGGCAAAGGCGTTGAGCTGGTCCACCATCGTGTTGATAGTGTTCTTCAGTTCGAGGATTTCGCCCTTCACGTCGACGGTGATCTTGCGCGACAGGTCGCCGCGCGCCACTGCGGTCGTGACTTCGGCGATGTTGCGCACCTGGGTCGTCAGGTTGGCGGCGAGCAGGTTGACGTTATCGGTCAGGTCCTTCCAGGTGCCGGCCACGCCGGGAACGACGGCCTGGCCGCCGAGCCGGCCGTCGGTGCCGACTTCGCGGGCGACGCGCGTCACTTCGCCGGCGAAGGAGCGAAGCTGGTCGACCATGGTGTTCAAGGTATCCTTGAGGAGCAGGATTTCGCCGCGCACGTCGACGGTAATCTTGCGCGACAGGTCGCCATTGGCGATCGCGGTCGCCACCTCGGCGATGTTGCGCACCTGCGCCGTCAGGTTGCCGGCCATGGAGTTGACGCTGTCCGTCAGGTCCTTCCAGGTGCCGGCGACGCCGGAGACCTGCGCCTGGCCGCCGAGTTTGCCTTCGGTGCCGACTTCGCGGGCGACGCGGGTCACTTCGCCGGCGAAAGCGTTGAGCTGGTCCACCATCGTATTGATGGTGTTCTTGAGTTCGAGGATTTCCCCCTTCACGTCGACGGTGATCTTGCGCGAGAGGTCGCCGCGCGCCACGGCGGTGGTGACTTCGGCGATGTTGCGCACCTGGCCTGTCAGGTTGGAGGCCATGGAGTTGACGTTTTCGGTGAGGTCCTTCCAGGTACCGGCCACGCCAGGCACCTGAGCCTGGCCGCCGAGCTTGCCTTCGGTGCCGACTTCGCGGGCGACACGAGTCACTTCCGAGGCGAAGCGGTTCAGCTGGTCCACCATGGTGTTCAGCGTTTCCTTGAGCTCGAGGATTTCGCCCGAGACCGACACGGTGATCTTTTTCGACAGGTCACCATTGGCGATCGCTGTGGAGACTTCGGCAATGTTGCGCACCTGCGCCGTCAAATTGCCGGCCATGGAGTTGACGCTGTCGGTCAGGTCCTTCCAGGTACCGGCGACTCCGAGCACGTTCGCCTGGCCGCCGAGCCGACCTTCCGTGCCGACCTCGCGCGCCACGCGCGTCACCTCGCCGGCAAAACCGTTCAACTGATCAACCATCGTGTTGATGGTCTCCTTCAGCTCGAGGATTTCGCCCGAAACCGGAACGGTGATCTTCTTGGAAAGGTCGCCCTGGGCGACGGCGGTCGCGACTTCGGCGATGTTGCGCACCTGGCCGGTCAGGTTCGAGGCCATGGAATTGACGCTATCGGTCAGGTCCTTCCAGGTGCCCGCGACGCCGCGCACGTTCGCCTGGCCGCCGAGCCGGCCTTCCGTGCCGACCTCGCGCGCCACGCGCGTCACTTCCGAAGCGAAGGCGTTCAGCTGGTCCACCATCGTATTGATGGTTTCCTTGAGTTCGAGGATTTCACCCTTCACGTCGACGGTGATCTTCTTCGACAGGTCGCCGTTAGCGATCGCAGTCGAGACTTCGGCGATATTGCGCACCTGCGCCGTCAGGTTGCCGCCCATCGAGTTGACGTTTTCGGTCAGGTCCTTCCAGGTGCCGGCGACGCCACGCACGTTCGCCTGGCCGCCGAGCCGGCCTTCCGTGCCGACTTCGCGCGCCACACGGGTCACTTCCGAGGCAAAGGCGTTCAGCTGGTCGACCATCGTGTTGATGGTCTCCTTCAGTTCGAGGATTTCGCCCGACACTGTCACCGTAATCTTCTTCGACAGGTCGCCATTGGCGATGGCTGTGGAGACTTCGGCGATATTGCGCACCTGCGCCGTCAGGTTCGAGGCCATCGAATTGACGTTGTCAGTCAGATCCTTCCAGGTGCCGGCGACGCCGGGCACCTGCGCCTGGCCGCCGAGGCGGCCCTCGGTGCCGACTTCGCGCGCCACGCGCGTCACCTCGCCGGCAAAGCCGTTCAGCTGATCGACCATCGTATTGATGGTTTCCTTCAGTTCAAGGATTTCGCCCGAGACGTCGACCGTGATCTTGCGCGAGAGGTCGCCGCGCGCAACCGCCGTCGTCACCTGCGCGATGTTGCGCACCTGGGCAGTCAGGTTGCCGCACATGGCGTTGACCGAGTCGGTCAGGTCCTTCCAGGTGCCGGCGACGCCAGGCACCAGCGCCTGGCCGCCGAGCTTGCCTTCGGTGCCGACCTCGCGGGCGACGCGCGTCACTTCGGAAGCGAAGGAGCGCAGCTGGTCGACCATGGTGTTGATCGCTTCCTTCAACTGCAGGATCTCGCCGCGCACGTCGACAGTGATCTTCTTGGAAAGGTCGCCGTTGGCAACGGCGATGGTCACTTCCGCGATATTGCGCACCTGCGCCGTCAGGTTCGACGCCATCGAGTTGACGCTTTCGGTCAGGTCCTTCCAGACGCCGGTCACTTCAGGCACCTGCGCCTGCCCGCCGAGTTTGCCGTCGGTGCCCACTTCGCGGGCAACGCGCGTCACCTCCGAGGTAAAGACGCTGAGCTGCTTGATCATCGTGTTGACGATATCGGCCGAGCGCAGGAATTCGCCCTTGAGCGCCCGCCCGTCGACATCGAGCGGCACGGTCTGCAGCAGATCGCCCTTGGCGACCGCGGTGATCGTGCGGGTGACGGCCGTCGTCGGCCAGAGGAGATCGTCGATGAGACCATTGATCGAGCCTTCCATCTCGGACCATGAACCATCCGACAGGCCGAAGCGCACGCGCGTGCTCGTCCGCCCGTCGCGGCCGACCACCTGGCCGACATGTTCGAGCTGCTTTGCCATGCGCTGGTTGGCGGCGATGATATCGTTCAGCGCATCAGCGACCTTGCCGGTAACACCGGTCAGGTCGGAGCGCATCCGTACGGAAAAATCGCCGCGCCGGACCGCGACAAGCACCTCCAGAAGCGCGCTGGCATCGTCAAACGCCATGCTTTTATGGTCACGTCCGTTGAGGCTCTCTGCCGCAATGCTATCGGCCGAATATTCACTGGTCTGCTTGCTCACGGAATCCCCCTTATTCGACAGAAGGTAACTAGTGCTCGGCTGGAAAAAGGGTATGGGTGTGCGGCAGGGTTGCAGAGATAGGCCTAACCCATCGTCAACGCCCAAACTTTGCCTGCGCGGGAACAGTTTCCCGCCGCCCGTCGTTTCCGCCCTGACAAGGAGAGCGACATGTCGAACGTCTCAAGGACAGGCAAAGACGAGATCAACAACGCGACCAGCCCGACGACCTTCGGGCGCTCGGTCGAGAGTCAGGCGCAGATGCAGGATGCCGCCGCGGAGGCATCGCCAGAGGCCGGCGGCGAGGTGCTCAACATCTATCGGCTGGAACCGATTGCGAAACCCGATGATCCCAGATGGGGCAATGCCACCAATCACGGCACGATCGTCGTGGCCGCCCGAACGCCAGGCGATGCCAGGATCGTCGCGGCCGCACGAGAACTCGATTTCATGGAAGTCGATGCGGCGCCCGCCGAGGACGTCACGACCGCCAATGCTAGCGCCTTTCGCGACGATAAACTCTACACCGTGATAGAGATCGATCGGAACAGACATGATATAAAGCGCGGTATACTCGAGGGTACGGTCTCGGTCGAAACAATCCGGCCCGTCGAGCCAGACTAGGATCCTTTCTTCACCTGGGAGTTCTCATGAATACCGCCAATCTGCAGCTCAAAGGCCTGATCATGGCGATGGCCTCGATATTCGACGCCATCGTGGAAAAGGAACTGCTCACGCGCGGCGAGATCGACGCCGCGCTCTCGAAAGCTCAAAAGGCGATTGAGGAAGACGATGACCACGAGCTGTCCGGCGCCAACTTGGCGGCAATCCTATTTCCGATCCGCGTACTGCAGCTTGCCGGCGAAGCCGGCGGAAAAGGCGAAGGCGCCACTTTTTCGGACTATGCCAAGCTTGTGGGCAAGCTCAGCTAATCATGTTCGAAGGCTTTTCGCTCGACACCGGCGAGCACTGTTCCGGCGGCAATGTTCAGTGCCGTCGATTTTTGCGATAAGTTGATCTTTTTTGTCTTGTTTTCCGATCGTTCCTGTGGCTATACCCCGGCCGCATATATTCACGCACCGGGATTTTCTTCGTGACCAGCCTCAAATCACTTCTGGCCGCCTGCGGCCTCTCCGCCCTGATCGGCCTTGCCGCAGCCCCGTCATTCGCCGGTTCGACAACCTACCCGCTGACGCTCGAAAACTGCGGCGCGCAGGTGACCTTCAAGAAAGCGCCCGAGCGGGCGATCGGGCTTGGGCAGAACAGCGCGGAAATCCTGCTGCTGCTCGGCCTCCAGGACAAGATGGTCGGCACCGCCTTCTGGCCGAGCAAGGTCCTGCCGCAACTCGCCGAAGCCAATGCCAAGGTCAAGCTCCTCACCGTGGAGATGCCGACCTTCGAATCCATGCTTGCCGAAAATCCCGATTTCGTGGCCGTCGCCCTGCCGAGCCTCGTCGGCCCGAACAGCAAGATCGCCAAGCGCGAGGATTTCGACAAGGTCGGCGTTTCAACCTATCTCTCGCCGAGCACCTGCCTCAGCACCAAGGATGTCAAGGACCAGTACGGCAGCCGCGGCGAGCCATGGAACATGGATCTGCTCTACAGGGAGATCGACGAACTCTCGCAGATTTTCGATGTCGCCGATCGCGGCCAGGCGCTGATCGCCGATTTCAAGGCGCGTGAAGCCAAGCTCCGCGGCAGCGTTGCCAAGGACGGCCAGAACCTCTCCTACGTTTTCTGGTTCTCCAGCCCCAGCCCCTCGGCCGATGCCTATGTCGGCGGCAAGTACAGCGCTTCCGGCTTCATCGCCGACCTGCTTGGCGGCCACAATGCGATCACCGCGGACGCCGAATGGCCGACCGTCGGCTGGGAAGGCATCATCGCCTCCAATCCCGCCGTCATCGTCGTCGCCAGCCTCGACCGCAACCGCTGGGAGCTCGACAAGCCCGAGGCCAAGATCAACTTCCTGAACACCGATCCGGCCGTCAGCCAGATCCCGGCCGTCAAGAACAAGGCTCTCGTCGTGATGGACGGCCAGGCGATGAATCCGACCATCCGCACGATCTACGGCGCCGAGCAGGTTGCCGAGCAATTGAAGGCCCTTGGTCTGCTGAAGTGACCAACGCAGGCCGTCTCTTCCGGCGGCTGGGAGCGGTCACCGCACTGCTGCTCGCTTCCCTCTGCCTCATCGCTGTCGCCATTGGCGTCAGCGTCGGGATCGGCGACCTGCCGATCCCGCTTGCGACCACTTTTTCGGCCGTCACCAACCGGCTCGGCTGGACCGCGGTCGAGCTGAACCGCATCCATGAGACCGTCATCTGGGACTATCGGCTCAGCCGCGCGCTCGTCGCCGCCTTCTGCGGCGCGGGGCTGGCGCTGTCGGGCGCCATCATGCAGTCGCTGCTGCGCAATCCGCTGGCCGAACCCTATGTGCTCGGCATCTCCGCCGGAGCCTCCACCGGCGCCGTCGCGATCGTCATCTTGGGCGTCGGCGCGGGCGCTGTATCGCTCTCGGCAGGCGCCTTCGCCGGCGCCTTCGCGGCCTTCTTCTTCGTGGCGCTGCTGTCGAACGGCACGCGCGGCGGCGCGGACCGCACCATCCTTGCCGGTGTCGCCGCATCGCAGCTCTTCAACGCCTCCACCTCCTATATCGTCACCACCTCGGCCAACGCGCAACAGGCCCGCGACGTCATGTTCTGGCTGCTCGGCAGCTTCAGCGGCGTGCGCTGGCCGGAATTCGCGCTGGTCTCGATCGTCGTCGGTTTCGGCCTCGCCGCCTGTCTGTTCTACGCCCGCGTGCTCGACGCCTTCGCTTTCGGCGACGAAGCGGCGTCCTCGCTCGGCGTCAATGTCAGCCGCGCCAGAATGGCGCTCTTCGCGCTGACCGCGATGATGACGGCGACGATCGTCAGCATGGTCGGCTCGATCGGGTTCGTCGGCCTCGTCGTGCCGCATGTCGCCCGCTTCGTCGTCGGGCCGCTGCATATCCGTCTCCTGCCGGCCTGCGCCATCGCGGGAGCGATCTTCATGGTGCTCGCAGACATTGCCGCGCGCGCCCTCATTCCCAACCAGATCCTGCCGATTGGCGTCGTCACGGCGCTGGTGGGCGTGCCCTTCTTCTCAATCATCCTCTACCGGTTCCAGCGCGCGCCATGAGCATCAAGGCTGACAACCTCACCTGGAAAATTGGCAGGAAGACCATTCTGGACGGTGTTTCCATGGAGGCGCAGCCCGGCCGGATGCTCGGCCTGCTCGGGCCAAACGGCTCGGGCAAGACCTCGCTGCTGCGGCTTCTCGCCGGCCTGAAGCGGCCGCATTCGGGTCGCGTCATCCTCGCCGGTAGCGATATCGGTACCATCAGCCGCCGGTCGATCGCCCGGCGCATCGCCTTCGTCGAGCAGCACGCGACGACGAACGCCAACCTCAAGGTCGTCGACGTCGTCAAGCTCGGCCGCTTCCCGCACCGGTCGATGTTCTCGGGCTGGACGAGAGCCGACGAAGAGGCGGTCGAGGCCGCACTCGCACGCGCCGGCATGGCCGAAAAGCGCGACGAGCGCTGGCAGAGCCTGTCGGGCGGCGAAAAGCAGCGCACCCATATCGCCAGGGCGCTTGCCCAATCGCCGCAGGAGCTGATCCTCGACGAACCGACAAATCATCTCGACATTCAGCACCAGATCGGCCTAATGCGGCTCGTTTCCGGCCTGCCGATCACCAGCATCATCGCGCTGCACGATCTCAACCATGCCGCCATGTTCTGCGATGAGCTTATTATCATGCAGCAGGGCAGGATCGTCGCCTCCGGCGCGCCAGAGGACGTGTTGAGCGAGAAACTGCTGCGCGAAGTCTTTTCGGTCGAAGCCCGCATCGAAGCTTCACCCCATCATTCGCGCCCGCATATCCATTATCTCAGGTGAAAGCGGCCGGAGCCGCCCTCACGTCACGATCTGCAGCGGCAGAGCGGTCGTTTTTTTGATCGTCTTCAGGACGATGCTCGATTTCACCGACGCCAGATTGTCGGTGACCCGGATCATTCTTTCGAGAAACTGGCTGAGATGGTCGAGGTCGCGCGTCATGACCTTCATCAGAAAGTCGGCGTCACCCGTCTGCGAATAACATTCCAGGATCTCCGGCGCAGTCTCGATGAAACGATGGAGCCGCTCGTTTCCGCCTTCTGTATGCGCGCGAAGGCTGACGAGCGTATGCGCGACGACGGTGAAACCCAGCTTCACCGGATTGAGGATGGCGACGACGCTCTGAATATATTGCTCGTTGCGCAGCCTTTCCAAACGGCGGGCGCATTGGGTCGCCGAGAGATTGACCTTCTGAGAGAGTTCGCTCTGCGTCAGTTCGCTGTTCTGCTGGAGAGCGGCGAGCAGTTTGATATCAAATGGGTCCAGCATGGTCATCGGCCTCGATTGCGGTGAGTTTCTGCGTATTATACCGATATGACGCAGATTATCTGCACAATTACGCTTAAACAGGAAGATAATCGCAGAAATTCGTCGCGATAGTTCCGTTAATCTTCGGCCTCTGACATGCAAGTGGAGGTGACAGTGTTTGACCAACTGAACAGCCGGCCGGCCGATAGCCTGCTCGCGCTCATCAAAGCCTTCCAGGCCGACGATCGTCCCGGAAAGATCGACCTCGGCGTCGGCGTCTATCGCGATGCCATGGGACGCACGCCCGTCATGCGGGCCGTCAAGGCGGCGGAGCAGTTTCTCCTGGAGACCCAGGACAGCAAGAAATATCTCGGCCCCGAGGGTGATCTGCAATTCGTGCGCCTGCTTGAGCCGATCATCTTCGGCAACTCGCCGAAATTCGCCCAACGGCTCGCCGGCATTCAGACGCCGGGCGGCAGCGGCGCGCTCCGTCTCGGCGCGGAACTCATCCAAACGGCAAATCCATCGGCAAAGGTTCTCTTGGGAACGCCGAGCTGGCCTAACCATGCACCGATCTTCGCTTCGGCACGCTTGGACGTAAAGGAATATGCCTTCGTCGACCTGACGTCACAGCAGGTGACGTTCGAAAGCGTGGTCTCCGCTTTGTCTTCCGCCGGGGAAGGCGACGTCGTGCTGCTTCACGGTTGCTGCCATAATCCCACGGGTATCGATTTTACCGTGGAACAGTGGCGAGAGATTACCCAACTTCTCGTTGCGCACAGGCTCGTGCCCTTCATCGATCTTGCCTATCAGGGGCTCGGCGACGGTCTTGAACAAGATGCAGCACCGACGCGCATAATCCTCGATGCGGTCGAGGAAGCGCTGATCGCCTATTCCTGCGACAAGAACTTCGGCCTCTATCGCGAACGCGTCGGCGCGCTGTATGTCGTGGCTCGCCATGTCGATGACGCCAGAAAGGCGGAAAGCAACATGGCGGCGCTTGCCCGCGTCAACTGGTCCATGCCGCCGGATCATGGGGCCGCCATCGTCAGGGCCATTCTCGAAAACCCGGAAATGACGGCAATGTGGCGCGCCGAACTCGAAGAGATGTGCGAGCGCATCAACGGCAATCGCGCGGCGCTGGCTGCTGCCTCGCCCGAACTGGCTTTCATCAGCCGTCAGCGCGGCCTGTTTTCCAATCTCTCCATGCGCAAGGAAACGGCGGTCGCGCTCAGGGCAAACCACGGCATCTACATGGCGGATTCCGGGCGCATGAACCTTGCCGGCATGCAGCCCGCCGATGCCGGCGCCATCGTCGCGGCGCTCCGGGCCGAAGGCTGCCTGAAATCATAACCGATCGCACCATTGGAGCCTTTGAATGAACAGGAAAGAAACGACCGGCCAGGCGATCACCCGATCGCTTGTCGCCCATGGGATCGATACAGTCTTCGGCATCCCCGGCGCCCACATGTACGATTTCAACGATGCCCTCTACGACGCCGGCGACAAGATCCGGTTCATCCACACCCGGCATGAACAGGGCGCGGCCTACATGGCCTACGGCTATGCCAAATCCACCGGCAGGATCGGCGCCTATACCGTCGTGCCCGGCCCGGGTGTTCTCAATTCGGGCGCCGCCCTCTGCACCGCTTACGGCGCCAACGCGCCGGTGCTCTGCATCACCGGCAACATCATGTCGCACCTCATCGGCCGAGGCAGAGGACAGCTGCACGAACTGCCGGATCAGCTTGCGACGATGCGCGGGATTACCAAGGCGGCAGAACGCATCAACCATCAGTCCGAAGCCGGCCCGGTCATGGCGGCGGTCGTCGGCAAGATGCTCTCCGGCCGCCAAGGCCCGGGAGCGGTCGAAGCCCCTTGGGACGTGTTCGGACAATCCGGCCCTGAAATCGACATTCCCGTTGGCGCGAGAGCGCCTCATCCAACCGTCGATCCCGATCAGATCGCGGCCGCGGCAGCACTGATATCAAGCGCAAGCAATCCGATGATCATGGTCGGCGGCGGCGCGGTGGATGCCGGCGCGGAGATCGCCGCGTTAGCGGAATTGCTGCAGGCGCCGGTGACATCGCATCGCTCCGGCAAGGGCATCGTGCCCGACGACCATCCGAACTATCTGAATTTCGTGGCCGCCTATGAATACTGGAAGAAGGTCGACGTGCTGATCGGGATCGGCAGCAGGCTCGAATTGCAGTTCATGCGCTGGAAGTGGCTTCCCAATGGGCTCAAGATCATCCGCATCGATATCGATCCGACCGAGATGGTCCGGCTCAAGCCGGATGTCGGCATCGTCTCGGACGCCAAGGATGGGGCCCAGGCTCTGACCGACGCGCTGGCGGGATACTTCCGCGAGGATCGCAGGCACGAATTTGCCAAACTCAATGAAGAGGCAAGATCTCGTTTCTCGGCGGTGCAGCCACAGCTTGGCTATCTCGAAGCCATTCGCGAGGCCCTGCCGAAAAACGGCTTCTTCGTCGAGGAAATCACTCAGACGGGCTTTGCCGCCCGCTTTGCCTTCCCGACCTACGGCCCTCGCCAATACGTGACATGCGGCTATCAGGACAATCTCGGTTTCGGCTTCAACACCGCCTTGGGCGTGAAAGTCGCCCATCCCGATAAGGCAGTGGTCTCCGTTTCGGGCGATGGCGGCTTCATGTTCGGCGTCCAGGAACTTGCCACAGCCGTCCAGCACAAGATCGCCGTCGTCGCCATCGTCTTCAACAATTCAGCCTACGGCAATGTGCTGCGCGACCAGAGGCAGATCTACAAGGGCCGCACTCTCGGCTCGGATCTGACCAATCCCGATTTCGTCGTCCTTGGCGAGAGCTTCGGCATCCGATCCTTCCGGGCGACAAGCCCCGGCGAATTGAGAGAGGTGCTGGAGAAGGCACTCGCACTCGACGAGCCCGTTCTCATCGAAGTTCCGGTTGGAAGGGGATCTGAGGCGAGTCCCTGGCCTTTCATTCATCCGGCTCCGCATGCCGAATGACCGCAAGGGGCCGAGACCTTTTCACGGCGACGGCCCCTTGAAAAATATCGTCGCCAGCGGTGGCAGTGTCAGCGCGAGGGAATGCGGCCTGCCGTGGGCGGCCACGGGTTCGCTCGACACTGCGCCGTTGACGAGACCGGACCCGCCATATTCGCGCGCATCCGTCGTGACCCGTTCGACCCACACGCCATCCTGCGGCACGCCGATCCTGTAGCCGTAACGGGGCACCGGCGTGAAGTTCGAGAGGACGAGAACCGAGGACGAGCGATCGGGGGCATAACGCAGCATGCCGAGCACTGAATTCACCGCGTCGTCGGCCGCCGCCCATTCGAAGCCTTGGTGATGGAAATCGCCGAACTGCAATGCCGGCTCGTCTTTGTAGAAGCCGTTCAGATCCTTGACCAGCCGCTGGATTCCCGCATGCGCGGGCCGATCCAGCACATCCCAGCTGATTGAGGCGTCGTGGTTCCACTCGCCGAGCTGAGCGATCTCGCCTCCCATGAACATCAGCTTCTTGCCGGGATGGCCCCACATGAAGGCGAGGTAGCTCCGCAGATTGGCGAATTTCTGCCACTCGTCGCCCGGCATCTTGCCGAGCAGCGAGCCTTTTCCGTAGACCACCTCGTCGTGCGAAATCGGCAGAATGAAGCGTTCGGAATAGGCATAGATCATGCCGAAGGTCATCGTGCCGTGATGGTAGCTCCGATGGACGGGGTCCTTCTCGATATAGCTCAGGCTGTCATGCATCCAGCCCATGTTCCACTTCATGTCGAAACCGAGCCCACCCTCTTCCGGCGGCTTGGTGACGCCGGGCCAAGCGGTCGACTCCTCTGCGATCGTCATCGCATGCGGGCAGCGCTCATGGACGATGCTGTTCAGGTGCTTGAAGAATTCCACCGCTTCCAGGTTCTCACGGCCGCCATACCGGTTCGGAATCCATTCCCCCTCGTTGCGGCTGTAGTCGCGGTAGAGCATCGAGGCGACGGCATCGACGCGCAATCCGTCGATATGGTAGCGTTCGAGCCATTCCAGCGCGCTGGCGATCAGGAAGCCTTTCACCTCGTTGCGGCCGAGATTGTAGATCAGCGTGTTCCAGTCACGGTGAAAGCCTTCACGCGGATCCTCGTGTTCGTAGAGCGCGGTGCCGTCGAAGCGGGCGAGCCCCCAGACGTCGGTGGGAAAATGAGCCGGCACCCAATCGAGGATGACGCCGATCCCGGCGCCATGGCAGCGGTCGATGAAATAGGCGAGATCCTCAGGCGTGCCATAACGGCCGGTCGGGGCGAAGAGGCCGAGCGGCTGATACCCCCAGGAGCCGCCGAAGGGGTGTTCCATGATCGGCAGCAGCTCGATATGGGTGAATCCCATATCGCGAACATAGGGAACGAGCCGCTGGCTGAGCTCGACCCAGTCGAGCGACCGCCCGCCATTCTCCCGCAGCCAGGAACCGGCATGCACCTCGTAGACGGAGATCGGCCCTTCCAGTCTTTGCTGTCGCGACCGGCCCTTCATCCAATTGTCGTCAGTCCACCGGAATCGCATCGACGATGCGACGATCGAAGCGGTGGACGGGGCAGCTTCGCTCGCTCTCGCCACCGGATCGGCCTTCTGCGGCAAACAGTTTCCATGCGGATCGATGATCTCGAACTTGTATCTTTCGCCGGGCGCCAGCCGGGGCACGAACAGCTCCCAGACGCCGGCGGACTGCCTCAACCGCATCGGGTTTCGCCGCCCGTCCCAGGCGTTGAAATCGCCGACAACCGAAACGCGGCGGGCATTCGGCGCCCAGACGGCGAAGCGGACGCCTGCGACGTCGTCGACCGACATTTCAACCGCGCCGAGCGTCCGGCTCAGGCTATAATGCGTGCCCTCGGAGATCAGGTGGAGATCGAGCTCTCCAAGCAGAAGTCCGAAACTATAGGGATCCTCGGTGATCTGCTCGCCATCCGGCCATGTGATCCGCAACCGGTAGGGCATCCTCGAACCCATCGCCGCCGCAAACAAGCCTGAGGGGTGAGCGATGCTGAAGGGTGCCACCACCCTGCCGCTCGCCGCTTCGATGAGATCGACGCCTTCGGCACCCGGCAAATAGACGCGCACGATCGTCATGCCGCCGCTTTCATGCGGGCCGAGGATCGAAAAGGGATCGCCATGGCGTCCCTCGATCAGCGCCCAGAGCGCATCATGTCCGATGCCGGCGAGAAGTTCCGAGCGTTCAACATTCATGCCTCGACCCCCGCTAAGCGCGATACGATTTCGGTAAGGCCGGCAAGCGGGATCGGCAGCCATTTCGGCCTGATGCGGGCCTCATAGGCGATTTCGTATGCCGCCTTTTCGAGAAGAAAAGCATCGAGAACCCTCCGTCTTTGTTCGGTCGGCATGGCGAGCGCCTTCGAGGTCGAGACCGCCTGCCAATAGGCATCGAGAAAAGCCTGCTCGGCATTGCGCCCAAAACGCGCGATGGCGTCACGGCGCACCTCGTTTTCGTGTTCGGTGACCGCGTCATTGTCGAGCTGGGCGGTGGCGACGAGATAGCTGAGCGACCGGAGAAGCCCGGCGACATCGCGCAGCGGAACTGTCTTGGCGCGGCGTTCAGCGAGGTTTTTCGCGGGTTCGCCCTCGAAATCGATGATGACGGCGTCGCCCTCACTGACCAGGATCTGACCGAGATGGAAGTCGCCATGCGTACGCGTCATCAGCGTGCCGCGGGCGCTCTCCGCCAGGCGCCCGCCAAGTTCAACCAGTTCGGAGCGGCGTTCCAGAAGCGGACGAGCGAGCAGATCGATAGCGGGCTCGGCATTTTCCTCGCGCTCGGCAAGCTTCGACATGGCATAGGCGACTTCGCCCGCCACCGCCTTTTTGATCGCCTCGACCTCATCGTCGCCAGCGACCACAGGGCTGAAAGCCTCGTCCGCGTTTTCCCCGGAGAGCACGACGTGTAACTCGCCGAGCCTCATACCGACCATGGCAACGAAGCTGATCAGCGGCCGGAAGACGTCGTCGCCGGGCTCGACCGCCGGATCGTTCAACACGAGCTCGTCGGCCGCGCGGCGCAGATTGTTCAGCATCCAGTTCCAGGCGTCGCCCTGGTTGCGGATCGCGCCCTGGACGATGATCAAGGTCGAGCGACGCCCACTGGAATCCGTATGCGCGACCTCGCCGAGCAGTGGAGCGGTGTGATGGTAACCCGCGCAGGTCAGAAACCGCGTCATCTCGACTTCCGGATGGACGCCCGGAAAGATGTGCCGGATCAGCTTGATCATGGCGACGTCGCCGACGATCAGCGAACTGTTGGATTGTTCGGCCGATAGCCAATGAACCGGCATGCCGTCGGTAACCTGTAGGCGGTCGAGCCGCTCGGTGCCGAGAAATTCGAGGGTGCCGGTACGTCCGGTGATGCGCGAGCGGTCGCTCAGCCCGCGCAGGATACCGCGCGCCATCGGCTCGACCGCGAACCCATCCGTCAGGAAGCCGACCCGCCTGCCCTGACGAACCCGCCCGAGCGCAAGCTGCTGTGTCAGAGCGGAGGGTTGCGCATCATCCCAGGCGACCGCCAGCGGCAACTGATAGGATTCGCTGTGATCCGGCAGCTCCACCTCCAACTCGCCGAGAACGATCCCATCGGCATAGGGGATCGGCGTCGCCGAAATCAGTCGAGCCGCCTGAAGCGGCTGATCCTTTGCGCCGAACCACCGCCGTTTGGAGAGGTAGGCGGGCAGAATTTCGTTGCTGAGGACGCGTCCCAGCCGCGGTTCATCGACGAGGTCGAGCAGACCGCGGCGGAGGACCATCGTCACGAGATCGGGAAGCTGTTCGGGCGGAGCAGTACGCCATGCCGGCGGATCGGCATCGGCCTCCAGCTGAAACCAGAAGAAGCCATAGGGCGGCAGCGTCAGGAGATAGGTCAGTTGCCCGATCGGCGGAAAGGGCGACATGCCCGTCAGTTCGATCGGCACGCGGCCCTCGAAGGCCGAGAGGTCGAGCTCGACCGCCTGGGGCAGTCGCGAGAGGTTTGCGACGCACATCAGCGTCTCGCCTTCATATTCCCTGAGATAGGCCAGGATCTTGCGGTTCTCAGGCGAGAGGAAACGCAGCGAACCGCGTCCGAAGGCCGGATGCCGACCGCGCAGCGCCAGCATCTTGCGCGTCCAGTTAAGCAGCGAATGCGCATCGGTGCTCTGGGCTTCGACATTGACAGCTTCGAAGCCGTAGAGCGGATCGGCGATCGGCGGCAGGACGAGGCGCGCCGGGTCCGTTCGGGAGAAGCCGCCATTGCGGTCGGGTGACCATTGCATCGGCGTCCGCACCCCGTCACGGTCGCCGAGATAGATGTTGTCGCCCATGCCGATCTCATCACCGTAATAGATAACGGGCGTCCCCGGCATCGACAGAAGAAGCGCGTTCATCAACTCTATGCGCCGGCGATCGCGTTCCATCAGCGGCGCCAAGCGCCGCCTGATGCCGAGATTGATGCGGGCGCGCTTGTCGGAAGCATAGGTCTCCCAGAGATAGTCCCGCTCGGCGTCGGTGACCATCTCAAGCGTCAGTTCGTCGTGATTGCGCAGGAAGATCGCCCATTGGCAATTCTCCGGGATTTCAGGCGTCTGGCGCAGGATGTCGGTGATCGGGAAGCGGTCTTCCTTGGCAATCGCCATGTACATGCGCGGCATCAGCGGGAAGTGGAACGCCATATGGCATTCGTCGCCTTCGCCGAAATATTCGCGCGTGTCCTCCGGCCATTGATTGGCTTCGGCAAGCAGCATCACGCCGGGATGAGTGGCATCGAGGGCGGCACGGATGCGCTTGAGGATTGCGTGCGTCTCGGGAAGGTTTTCGTTGATCGTCCCCTCGCGCTCGACGAGGTACGGAATCGCATCGAGGCGGAAACCGTCGATACCGGTCTCCAGCCAGAAGCGCATCACCTTCAGCAGCTCCTCCATAACAAGCGGGCTGTCGAAATTGAGGTCGGGCTGGTGGGAATAGAAGCGGTGCCAATAATAGGCGCCGGCGACGGCATCCCACGTCCAGTTCGATTTTTCCGTGTCGAGGAAGATGATGCGCGTTTCCGGAAATTTCTGATCGCTGTCCGACCAGACATAGAAATCCCGCTCCGGCGATCCCGCAGGTGCATTACGTGCCCGCTGGAACCAGGGATGCTGGTCGGAGGTGTGGTTGATGACGAGCTCGATGATGACACGGATATTGCGCTGGTGGGCGGCGTCGACGAAAGCGCGGAAATCCTCCATGGTCCCGTAATCCGGGCTGACATTGCCGTAGTCGGCGATGTCGTAGCCGTCGTCACGACGCGGTGAGGGAAAGAAAGGCAGAAGCCAGATCGCGTTGACGCCGAGGGCTGCGACGTGATCGAGCTTCTGGTGCAGGCCGGCAAAATCGCCGACGCCGTCGCCATTGGCGTCGTAGAATGACTTGATGTGCAGCTGGTAGATGATCGCATCCTTGTACCAGAGCAGCGGGTCGACGCTACCGGGATTCATCGTGTCCATTCATGCCTCCGCTGCGCGAACGCGCCAGATCGCAAAGGGCAGGATCTGAGGATTGAAACCCACTCTCTGCCGCTTGCCGTTCCACCTGAACCGGTGCCCCGTGACCAAGTCCTCGGCGTCGAGCGCGCCGCCATCATCCAACGACCACTTCCAAAGCGGCAGTTCGACATCGCTTTCCTGAAAATTATGGGGGTCAAGGCTGATCGCGATCAGCAAGACATTGTCGCGGGCTTGGCTCGCCTTCTCGAAGAACAGGATGTTGTCATTCCAGGCGTTCAGCAGCGTCAGCCCGAGATGCGAATGCAGCGCGGTATTTTCGTTCCGAATGCGGTTCAGCATCCTGATTTCGGCGATGATGTTGCCCGGCCGGTCGTAATCCCAGGCGCGGATCTCGTATTTCTCGCTGTCGGCATATTCCTTGCGCTTGGCGTCGGGACGGCCCTCGCAGAGTTCGAAGCCGTTATAAACGCCCCACAGACCGGAAAGCGTCGCGGCGAGTGCAGCGCGGATCAGGAAGGCCGGGCGCGGCGCGTTCTGCAGAAAATCCGGATTGATGTCATGGGTGTTGACGAAGAAATGCGGGCGGAAGAATTCCTTCGGCGCCGTCTCGGTCAGCTCTCGCATATATTGCTCGAGCTCCCACTTGGTATTGCGCCAGGTGAAGTATGTGTAGGACTGGGAGAAGCCAATCTTCGCCAACCGGTACATGACCTTCGGCTTGGTGAAGGCTTCCGACAGGAAGACGACGTCGGGATGGCGCGCCCTGATATCGCCGATCAGCCATTCCCAGAACGGAAATGGCTTTGTGTGCGGATTGTCGACACGAAACAGCTTGACGCCCTGGTCGACCCAAAGCTGGACAATATCCCTGAGTTCCACCCACAGAGAGGGCAGCGCGTCTTTCGTATAGAAATCGACATTGACGATGTCCTCGTACTTTTTCGGCGGGTTCTCGGCATATTTGATCGTGCCGTCGGGCCTCCAGTCGAACCAGCCGGGATGTTCCGTCAGCCAGGGATGATCGGGCGAAGCCTGGATCGCGAGATCGAGCGCGATCTCCAACCCATGCCGGCCCGCCTCCTCGACCAGCCGGCCGAAATCCTCGAAATCGCCAAGCTCGGGATGAATGGCATCATGGCCGCCCTCCTCGGAACCGATGGCATAGGGACTTCCGGGATCATCAGGCGCTGCCTTCAGGCTGTTATTGCGTCCCTTTCGGTTGGTCGTTCCAATCGGATGGATCGGCGGGAAGTAGAGCACGTCGAAACCCATGTCGCGGATGGCAGACAATCTCGGGATGACGTCGTCGAAGGTGCCGTGCCGATTGGGATCGCCGCTCTGTGAGCGCGGGAAGATCTGATACCAGCTGGCGAAGGCCGCTGACTTGCGTTCAGCATCGACGGCGCTTGTCGTGGAGCGAAGCCGGAAGGGCCGCCTGTCAGCCTTGTTCATCAACTCGGAGGTCTCGGGGTCGAGCAGGATTGCCGTGCGCTCGGCATCCGAGGCGTTTTCCAGACCGTCGATGAGCGCCTGCAAGTCGGCGCCGAGTGCCGCCGGCGCTTCGGTCCTCGCGGCGCGCACGAGGTTCAACCCCTCCTGAAGCTCCAGCTTCAGGTCCAACCTGGCATCGTTCTTCTTGGTCAGTTCGTAGCGGAAGATCGCGAACGGATTCTTCCACGCTTCGACCGCGAACTCGTAGCGTCCGATGCGCTCCAGCAGGAATTCGGCGCGCCAGCGGTCGTTCTCGACCAGCTGCATCTCAGTCTCGTTCCACTCCGCCATGGCGTCGTGCGGCCGCCAGAGCAGGACGGCCGCGATCGGGTCGTGACCGTCGGCGAATAGATCGGCCTCGACGGTGACGGTCTCGCCGACCACCCGCTTGACAGGAAAGCGTCCGTCATCGACCCGCGGCATGATGTTTTCGATGGCAAGCCGCGGCGAAGCGATCGCCTGCTCAACGTCGAGGGCGGGTCGGGATGTGATCGGCTCCGGCGCTCTGGCTCCGATGATCCGCGTCTCTCCGGCCCGCAGGCGCAGGATTGCGCCATCGGCCGCGACGGGAAGATAGCCGGACACCGCCTCGCGAAGCGCCGTCATCGGCGCGGGCGCGCTTCTCCGGAGGTCCCGGTTAATCAGGACGAACCGCACATTCGATGCACTGCGGAGATCCTGCTCCTCGGATTGCACAAGCGCGGAGACCGGCCCGTTGGCGTTGCGGATCAGGCGAAGCGACGGAGCGCGCGCGTGGCCGGGCCTGCCGATCTCGGCATTGGCGGCGCGTATTTCAGAGGAGATGTCGAAGGCGAGATCATGGCGCAGCTTCCGCAGCCCCGAACCATCGCCGTGGGTTGGATCGAGCGGCGTCGCCGCACCATATTCGAAACCAATCGGAACCATGAGGCCGCCGCCGAGCGAGGCGGCGAGCCGCAGCGCTCTGACCGCACGCCGCTCGAGAATTTCACGGCTCTCGGTCCCATGCGCAATCCGTCTGGCAAAGGGCGGTTCGGGAAAGGCAATTTGCCAGCCGAGCGCCTCCTGAACGCGATGCTCCTCGACGAACCATCTCTCGTCGAGATCCCACCAGGCCATCGATGAAAAACATCCAGAAAAGCCCGCATCCGCGATCCCTCTTCTTACCGCAAAGTCGGTGCCGGGCGTCCAGGCGAGGAATTGCGCGTCAGCCTTCTCGCGCACCGCAGCGATCAGCGATTTGAAAAGCGCCGGTTCAGCGCGATCGATCCCGAGCACTCGGTAGCCGGAGAGGCCGAGCCCGGACAGCCGCCACAGCCGTTCGGTCCACTCCCCCAACAAACGCAATTGCCGCTCGGACCCGATCGTGTTCATCGGCTCCGCCGGATCGAGCGGCGAGCGTCGAGGATCGATCGGACGAAAGCCCACTTGCGCATCGCCGACTTTCCCGTCGAGCATCAGGTCCATCATCAGGCCGACGCCGCTCTTGTCAGCGGCCTCCGACAGGCGCGATATCCCATCATCGACCGCGCTTCCGAGCTGCAGTTCAGGATCGAGCCGATCGAAATCCCGGGAGGTAAAGACGCTGCAGTCCCCGCCTCGGTCGAAGAGCGGCGCCGTCAGAACATACTCAAAGCCGGTATCCGCCGCATGGTCGAAAACCTCGCGCCATGCATCGATGCCTTGGAGAAGTAGCGGGTTGACATAATAGATCCGGGGTGGGGTGCTGAACGCACCCTGCTTCGCAGAGAGTAACATCGGCCGCCGCCTCGTGTTGCTTTTCAGGCAAACTTCTTTTGGCGGAGGTTGTTCCACTCAAACCGTCAATTCACGGCTGCATGGGGCACATGGCTAAAGGCTGAACGCGCCTGCGCGCGAGGTGGGAGACGACGTGATCCGGCAGGCCGATCTCGCTCAGCGAGAGAAGGAAGTCCTCACGATTTGCCGGTAGAGATATTGCCGCCATGCGATAAAAGATCGTCCGACTGTTTCCGATCCGGAAATCTCGAGCGGTTGAGAGCCCATCAATGCTTCGATCAATAGTCTTCATCACCGCCCTCACGGCTTGCATACCCTGCCTCGCCTCCTGGAGCATCGAGACCGATCGCTCGACGCCGGATAAGCACGGCCTGTTCGAAATCCGCGAAAAGGCCAGGCGCTTCATCGCACAGGAGAACGCCAACGCGCACGAGCAGTGGAACGTGCTAGAACCCAATGCGAAGGTGCTTGTGCCCCGATGCGCGGTGCCCCTGCAGGCACGATGGACGCCGAAGAGCCTCGGCCGCTCGAAGCCCAGCGTTATAGTGATCTGCGCGGCCGCTGTGCCGAACGCCGTGATGGAACGGTGGGATGTGCCAGTGCCGGTGGAGCGGAAATCGGGAAGCCCTTAGAGGGCGAGCATCCAAACGAGATTTGATGTAGTAGATGATATCACTGCGATTGCAGCGAAGGCGGGCAGACGTGAACCCAGCGGTAGAATTGTGCTCCTATCCCGGACTTGACGAGCGCATCATTATCCTCCGGGCGGGAGACGAGGTCGATGCCGTGTTTGTGCGGACCGAGAGGTTCAATGTCCTGATCGATACGCTCGGCACACCGGAACTGTGCCGGATTGCGCTCGATCTGGTTGGGGACAGAGGCGAGGATCGCCCGCTGATCGTCGTCAATTCGCATATGGATTGGGATCACTTCTGGGGGAACACTGCGGTTTCAGGGCGTGCTCCGATCATCGCGCATGCCGCCGCGCTCGACCGTCTGCGTGATGCCTCTACGCAGCAGATCCTGAAGGACAAGGCGAGACAGGAAACGCGGTTTGCGAACGTCGAACTTATCGGCCCGGATATCACCTTCTCCGGCTCGATGGTCCTCAACGGCGGCGATCTGACGCTGGAACTCATTCACACGCCGGGACACACGCCTGACCATATCGCCGTCTGGATTCCGGAACTCCGCATCTGCCTCGCCGTCGACGCGGTGGAATATCCCATTCTCGAAGTCTGGAGCAGGAGTGCCGATGATCTTCGCCAGATCCGCTCCTCACTCAGGCTTATCCATGACCTTGATGCGAAACTGGTCATTCCCGCACACGGCAGAACATCGACGCCTTCGGCAGTGGACGAGAACCTCGCTTATTTCCAAGACTTGGCCGTTCGCGTCGGCGCCCTGAGTGAAAGCCAGCTGGCTGACCCGCAACTCGGCAGTACAAGTGGTTTCCGGCTTGACGACTTCGTCGCCATTCCCAACGGGATGCCGTCGGACACGGCGGCGTTCTACCGGAACTGCCATGAGACGAACCTTGGCGCTACGGTTCAGGCCCATATCGAAAAACTGAAATCTGCGTAGGAGGCCATGCGTGGAATTATTGGAGGGCGGTCGAACCGGGCAGATCTGGCGCGACGGCGATACCGTCATCAGACCATCAGGAGCATGGACGCCGACCACGCACCGGTTCTTGCGTCATCTCAGAAGCAACGGCTTCCCGGCGGCTCCGCAGCCCATTCAAATTATCGGCGACGATCAGGAGGTCGTCAGCTATGTCGACGGGCGCGTCTGCGAAGACCTCAGTGATCCCCTTGTCGGATCGGAGCGCATGCTGATTTCCGCAGCAAGACTTCTGCGCGATTTTCATAGAGCATCTCAAGGCTTTCTGGAGTCGGATGACGATGCTCAGATATGGATGCTGCCGCCGCAGGAGCCGCGGGAGATCGTCTGTCACGGAGACTTTGCGCCCTACAATGTCGCCACCGTCGATCAGGAAGCTGTCGGGATCGTCGATTTCGACACTGCCCATCCCGCCCCGCGCCTTTGGGATCTCGCCTATGCGGTCTATCGCTGGGCGCCCCTCTCCGATCCTGCCAATGCCTCCGTGGCATTCGGTCTCGACGACCAACTGCGGCGGGCGGAAATCTTCTGCACCGCCTATGGCGCGACGATGGCAGAACGGCGTGGGCTTCCCGAAATGGTCTGCACGCGGCTCCAAGCCCTTGCCGATTTCATGTTGGCAAAGGCTGCGGCCGGCGACGAGACCTTCGCGGAAGACGTCGATGCAGGAGACGCCAGGCTCTATCTGAACGACATCGGCTATATCGGGATACACCGAAATCGGCTGCTGAAAGCGCTGTCCTGACTAAAGCCACTTTCGCCGGCGGAAGAAGCCGAAAAGGCTGAGGCACAGGACGGCGATGACGCCCAACACGACGAAATAGCCATATTGGAATTTTAATTCCGGCATGTCGCTGAAATTCATGCCGTAGATGCCGGCGATCGCGGTGGGAACAGCGAGGATCGCCGCCCAGGCGGCGAGCTTGCGGGCGATTGCCGTCTGTTCCGTCTGGCCGATCATCACGCTGGCCTCGAAGGCGAAAGCGAGCACCTCGCGCAACGCGTCGATATCCTCCTGAACCCGGCGCACGTGATCGGTCACATCGCGGAACAGCGATTGCAGCGTCGGATCCATGCCGGGAAGATCGATATGCTCGTATCGCCGGCAGACGTCGACGAGCGGCACCACGGCGTTGCGCAGCCGCAGAAGCTTGCGCCGCAGCATGTAAAGCCGCTCGATGTCGGATTTTCCCAGCTGTTCGCGCAGCACGAGATCCTCGAGCATCTCGACCTCTTCCTGCACCACCTCGATAACAGGCATGTAGTTGTCGACGATGAAGTCGAGGATGGAATAGAGAATGTAGTTCTCGCCATGGGCAAGGGCGGCGGGCGTCGCCTCGCATCGCTGCCTGACGGCCAGATAGGAAGACGATTCTCCGTGGCGAACGGAGACGACATAACCGCGGCCAACGAACAGATGCGTTTCGCCGAAGATGATCTCGCCATCCTTCATATGGGCGGTCCGGGCGACGATGAACATCGCGTCACCGTAAATCTCCAGCTTCGGACGCTGGTGCGGCTGCGCCGCATCCTCGATCGCCAGCGGATGGAGATTGAACTCGGCCTGGATCTGGTGCAGCAGCACTTCATCCGGCTCGTGCAGGCCGATCCAGACGATCGCATCCTCCCGGTTCCGCCATTCGCCAGCCTCCTCTATCCTGATGTCGCGAATGCGCTGCCCATGCTGGTATACGGCTGCGGCCACGACGCCGCGCCGCTCGTAGGGAGACGACGCCGACCCGCTGCCAACCCGCGCGGAAACACTGTCCAGATCCTTCAGCCGTTCCAAATCCTGCCGTCCTCCCCGTCCTGCGGATCACGTGTCCGAAACCAACGCCGGTCAGGCGATGCGCCGATCATAATGCCATTTCGCAAAACATGCATCCACTTCGGCACGGGGGCCGACTGCCCCGCCTCAATCCTCGACTTGGGCAGGAAGTCCACACTCGTCACGTATCGGTGGAAATATCATCCCAGTCCTGATTCAGGTAACCGATCAGCCAGTTGAGGGCGTAGTGGCGCTCGTAAACCACGCCCTTGTCCAGTCCGGCCGGCGCCTCCTCGCCCTTCAGCCGTGCATTCACGACCGCCCAATCGTAGCGGTAGATCAGGTCGGCGGCGTCGAGCAGTTCTTTCTGCGGACGCAGCCTGGCGCGGCGCATCAGCCCGTCGGTGCCGAGTTCGCGAAGCGTCCCGGCGATGGATGGCACATCGCAAATATGGTCGGGACGTTCGAGATCGGCCGTGATCCCGAGCGCCCATAACATGACGTGCACGCCCTCATAGCGCCAAGCGAAGTTCACCCGGTCCTGCTCCGAAGGATCGGGGTCGTCCATGAACGCCTGTTCCTTGGGGGTGAAGAAACTTGCTGCATCGAATTGCCGGATGAGAGCCTGGCCCATCGAGTGATCACCAGTCTCGCCTTTTACGGCAACGATCGCAAGCGCGATAGCGCGCTGAACGACTGCTCTTTTATCGCGGCGGGTACTGTCGCTCTCTGCCTCGATGGACGGCAGATGATCGATGGTCGGCACGCCTTCCGACTGAAGCTGGGCGACAGACCGGGCTTTGCGTGCCTGTGCGTCATCAGGGGGTTGAGAAACGGCTGCCTGTACCGGAAGGATCAAGGCAAGAAGGGCGGAAAATATGCGCTTCACCATGTCTGGCTCCTATTGTCCCTGAGCCGTCGATTAAGCGTTTTCCGGTTGGAGCGGGAATCTGAACACGAAGAGGGCGGCGAGTTTGGCGTTTTACACTCCGGAACACATCGTTAAATTTTTTCCGTTACAAACATGCCTGGTCAAACCGGCACGACACCGGACTGTTCGATGGGGACTTTGATGCGCCGTCCAAACATTAAATCGAGTTTGCTGTTCATTTTCAGCGGCATAGCTCTCCTTTTCGGGCTCGTTGCCTATCTCGCGGTCGACGGCCTGCAAAAGACGAACGGCTCCACCGAAGAAATCGCCGCCAACTGGCTGCCGAGCGTGCAGGCTTCGCAAGCGATCAGCCTCGCCATGACAAATTTGCGCCTCGCTTACCGCGATCACATTATCGTCCAGGCGGAAGCAGAGAAGAAATCCCGTGAAGAGGCCATTAAGGCCGCCGAAGATGCAACTCGCAAATCGGCAGACGCTTATCTTCAGCTGGCTTCATCCGATCGCGAGCGGGATCTGATCAAGACGATCAAAGAAAGTGTCGAAGGCTACGTCGCCAGCAGTTCGCAGTTGCTTGCTCTTTCCCGTGCAAACAAGACCGAAGAAGCTGGCCAATATCTGGGCGGCGAGATGCGTTCCTATTCGGACAAGCTCAAGGAGGCCACGGCGGCCCTGGTCGAATTGAACGTCAGCGGCAGCAAGAAGGCTGCCGATCTCAGCAAGGAGACCTTCGCCTCCATTAAATTCTACCTCCTTGCAACGATCGCTTTTGCGGGATTGCTCGTTCTCGGCGCGATTGTCTTCGTACTGAAGAGCATCGCCAATCCGATTACCAACATCACCGCCTCGATGCGGCATCTCGCCGAAGGCGACACCGGTTCGGAAATTCCTTTTGCCGATCGCGCCGACGAAATCGGATTGATGGCGGGAGCGGTGGAGATTTTCCGCCAGGCCGCGATTGCGAACAAGCGCCTGGCGACGGAAGCCGAGGAGAACCGCAACAGGGCGGAGGCAGATCGTGTTGCGGCGCAGATGCAGGCGGAAGCCGACGCATCAGAGCGGTTGCGCATCGCCACTTCCGGTCTGGCCGCCGGTCTGAAACGGCTCGCTTCGGGCGATCTCGCTTTCCAGCTCAATGAGGCCTTCGCCCCCGAGTTTGAAGCACTCCGCCATGACTTCAACCAGTCGGTCACGCAGCTTGGCGCGACGCTGAGAGCAATCTCCGAAAGCATCGGCACGATCGACGAAGGCACCCGGGAAATCTCCTCGGGCGCCGGTGATCTTTCGAAACGGACAGAGCAGCAGGCGGCCTCGCTCGAAGAAACGGCGGCCGCATTAGAACAAATCACAGCGAACGTGTCGAACTCCAGCAAGCGGACCGAGGAGACGCGCGCAGTCGCCACCGAGGCAAACCGGAGCGCCGGGATTTCGGCGGAAGTCGTCTCCCATGCGGAGGAAGCGATGGAACGCATCGAGGCCTCGTCGCAGCAGATTTCCAACATCATCGGCGTCATCGACGAAATCGCATTCCAGACCAACCTTCTTGCCCTCAATGCCGGCGTCGAAGCGGCGAGAGCCGGCGAAGCCGGCAAGGGTTTTGCGGTCGTCGCCCAGGAAGTGCGCGAACTCGCACAGCGCTCTGCCGGCGCTGCCAAGGAAATCAAGGGGCTTATCCAGAACTCATCGAGGGAAGTGGAAAGCGGCGTCAAGCTGGTGCGCGATACCGGCCAGGCCTTGAAGACCATCGGCGGCTTCATCACCCAGATCAATCACCACATGGATTCGATCGCCACCTCTGCGAAAGAACAGTCGATCGGACTGAGCGAAGTGAACGTCGCGGTCAATCAGATGGACCAGACCACACAACAGAACGCAGCGATGGTGGAAGAATCGACTGCAGCATCCGATTCACTGGCGCAGGAGGCCCAGAAGCTTCGCGAACTTGTCGCACAGTTCAGGCTCGACGAGGTGGTCTCCAGCCATTCCGCAGCCCTCCGCTCGACGGCAAAATCCATGGCCCAGCCCATCGGCCGTGGGGCCATCCATGCGGTGGCGGCACGCCGTTGAACCGGGCGAAATGACCGGCTCCCTCGGGCCGGCAGATTTTCCAAACAGAACATGAAGGCGCCTGGCGATGGCCAGGCGCCTTTGTTTCGTCATGCGGCGAAGGCCGGATTGCGCCGTGCGCCCATCCTCAGCACGAAATAGATCGCTCCGCCGATGGCGACGCCGAAGAACCAGCCATAGGTGCCCCACCAGTCCGGCAGGATGGAGGTGAAGGTCGGCAGGATCGACGAGAACAGCGCACCGACCGCAAAGGCGATGAAGGCATTGCCGTGCCAGCCGTTCTGGAACCGGAACTCGCCATTCTCCTGGTAGAGAGCCTCGACGTTCAGTTGGCTCTTCCTGATGAGATAGTAGTCGACCATCATGATGCCGAAGATCGGCCCCATCGTCGAACCGATGAAGTTGACGAAATGCGCAGCACCCGTCTCCCAGGGAGCGAAGGGATAGAGCACGAGGGCGATCAGCGCGGCGATATATCCGCCGCGCTTGAAGTTGATCTGGCGCGGGAAGACATTGGCAAAGTCGAAGGCGGGCGAAACGAAGTTCGCCACGACGTTGATGCCGAGCGTTGCAACCGCGAATGTCAGCGCCGCAAGCAGCGCCAGGAACCAGCTGTCGAATTTCGCCGATATCATTTCCGGATGCAGCAGGACCTCACCGTATACGGTGAAGGCTGCCGTGGTCGTGACACCTGCGACGAGGCAGAATGCCAGCAGGTTGATCGGCAGGCCCCAGAGATTGCCCTTCCTGAGCGCCTTCTCGCTCGTCGCGTAACGCGAGAAATCGCAGAAGTTCAGATAGAGTGCCGCGAAATAGGTGATCCAGGTGGCGGCCACCGCGGCAAGCGCCGCAATCGAGCCCGGCTCGCCCGGCACGCCGGCATCCTTGGTTTTTTCGATCAGCACGTCGCGCGGGATTTCGGAACCGAACGAGAAGGTGCCTGATTTGACGACCAGATAGATGGCCAGGATCAGCATCATGATCCAGACGGCGGGACCTGCCCAATCCTGGAACTTGCGGACAGTTTCCATGCCGCGCTGAATGATCAGCAGCTGCAGCGCCCAGACGATGACGTAGCAGATGAGTTCGAGGGTCGAATGGCCGAGCATGTGGCTGTTCTGGTGGAAGGCGAGCAGGCTTTCGTTGCGGATCAGCAGGGCAACGATTGCGCCGGAGGCGGCGGCAGTCTGCGCGCCGTACCAGAAGCAGGCGACCACCGCCCGGACGAGTGCGGGAACATTGGCGCCGAAGGTGCCGAAGGAGGCGCGCGCCAGAACCGGAAAAGGGACACCGGTGCGCACGCCGGCATTTCCGACCAGGCTCATCAGGAAGAAGATGACGAGAGAGCCGATGCCGATGGCGATGACGAAATTCACGAAGCTGCCGCAGAGCAGGAACAGGCTCGCCGCTAGATAATAGCCCCACAGGCTGTGAACGTCCGATGTCCAGACGTTGAAGATGCTGAATGCACCCCACTTACGCTCCTCGGCGGGTGCAAGATCCTCGTTATATAACGAGGCAGACGGATTTCGTACGCTCATGAATGCCCTCCCATATCCCCTGAGGCCGACTCGGCCACAGACGGAAGTCTGCTCCTCATTTGGGCACCTGACAATTTAAGAGTCACATTGAACACAATCCTGATCGACCAGATGGACAGGCCATCAGCCTATTGCGGGCGAAGGACACGCCCGGCCAGGCCATGCTGTGCCCGAACAGGATGATGTGCTTCACCTTGCCGCGGCGGCCGTAGGCGATGGCCATCGAAGACCGCATCATGCCTCTGCCGTGGCTTCGGCCCGAGTACCCTCATCCCTTGGGATTCTGAACCATGCGACGTAGAGCGCCGGCAGGAACAGCAGGGTGAGGGCCGTGCCGATGATGATGCCGCCCATCATGGCGTAGGCCATCGGACCCCAGAAGATCTCGCGCGAGATCGGGATCAGCGCGAGGGTTGCCGCCGCCGCCGTCAGCATGATCGGCCGCATGCGGTGTTCGGTCGCCTCGATGACCGCCTGCCATGGCGTCACACCTTCGGCACGCAGATGCTCGATCTGCACCACGAGGATGACCGAGTTGCGGATCAGAATGCCGATCAGCGCCAGAATGCCGAGGATGGCGACGAAGCCCATGGGAGCATTGCTGAGCAAGAGCGCCGCCACCACGCCGATCAGGGCCGTCGGCGCGACCGCAAAGACCAGGAAGAGGCGGCTGAAGCTCTGCAGCTGGATCATCAGGATCGTCGCCATCGTAAACAGCATCAGCGGAGCCACGGCCGCAATCGGCCCTTGCGCCTCGGCGCTGGATTCGACGGCGCCGCCGATTTCCACCTTGTATCCGACAGGAAGGTTCTTCTGGAATTCCTCCACCTTCGGCTTCAGCTGATCGACAATCGTAGCCGGCTGTGTCGAACCGATGACGGCCGCCTTGAGCGTGATGGTGGGCTGCCTGTCGCGACGCCAGATCGTTGGCTGCTCAAGTTCGAAGCGGAAATTCGCCACGGCCGAGAGCGGCACGACCTTGCCATTGGAGGTCGAGAGCTGCAGATTCTCAAGCGTCTGGACGGAATCGCGCTCGGACGCCCTGGCCCGGCCGATGACATTGACCAGGTAGATATCGTCGCGGATCTGCGTCGCGGTCGAACCTTCGACAATGCCGTTGAGGGCGGTCGCGATGTCCTCGGAAGAGACGCCGAGCTGGCGCGCCTTGTCCTGCAGCACATCGACCTTCACCACCCGCGAAGGCTCGTTCCAGTCCAGCACCATGTTCGACAGCAGCGGATGAGTACCGACAACGCCTGCAAACTGCTGGGAGATATCACGTACCTTTTGGATATCCGGGCCGCTGATCCGGTACTGGACCGGTTTGCCCACCGGCGGGCCGATATCGAGAAGCTTCACGAAGGCGTCTGTGCCGGGGAAGGTCTTCGTCAGATAATCCTGCAGTTCCGCCCGCACCTTGTCGCGCACGTCGAGGCCTTTGGTGACGATGATGGTCTGTCCGAAGGTGACATCGGGCGTTTGCACGTCAAAGGACAGGATGAAGCGCGGCGCGCCCTGGCCGACATAGGTTGTCCAATGATCGATATCCTTGTTATCGGCCAGCATCTCCTTTTCGAACTTGGCCATCTGCCTGTTTGTCTCGGCGATCGAGCTGTTGTGGGGCAGGTTCCAGTCGATGACGAGCTCTGTTCTGTCCGAGTTCGGGAAGAACTGCTGCTGCACCAGCCCCATGCCCCCGACCGAAAGGGCGAAGACGACGACCGTCAGCACGATGGTGACCCAACGCCAGCGCATCGCCAGCCCCAAAAGCCAGGAGAACACGGGGGCGAAACGACCCTTCTTCTCGTGATGCGACTTCATCGTCTTCGGCAGGATCGTGACGCCGAGAAGCGGCGTGAACAGCACGGCGACGATCCAGGACACCACAAGCGAAACCGCGATGACGACGAAAAGCGTGAAGGTGAATTCGCCGGCCGCACTGCTGTTGAGACCGACCGGGATGAAGCCGGCGACGGTGACAAGTGTTCCAGTCAGCATCGGAAAGGCCGTCGACGTATAGACGTGGGTGGCGGCTTTCCTCAGATCGTCACCTGCCTCCAGGCGAGCCACCATCATCTCGACGGCGATCATGGCGTCGTCGACGAGCAGCCCGAGCGCAATGATGAGCGCACCGAGCGAGATGCGCTGAAGCGAAATGCCGGAGTATTCCATCACCACAAACGTGATTGCCAGCACGAGAGGAATGGAGATCGCCACCACCATGCCGGCGCGCAGGCCGAGGCTGATGAAGCTGATGACGAGGACGATGACGATCGCTTCGAAGAGCGCGCGGGTAAAGCCGGAGACAGCCTCGTCGACGACGTGCGGCTGATCGGAGACGCGGTGGACGTCCACCCCGATCGGAAGATCGGCGACGACCTGTTTCATCCGCGCGTCGAGCGCCTCGCCGAACTCCAGCAGATTGGCGCCCTGCTTCATGCCGATGGCTAGTCCGATCGCCGGCTCGCCGTTGAAGCGGAACAAAGCCGAGGGTGGATCGACATAACCGCGCTTGATGGTGGCGACATCGGTCAGCGGGAAGAAGCGGTCGTTGATGCGAAGGTTGATCGAGCGCAGGCTTTCCTCGGAGGTGAACTGTCCGCTCACCCGCAATGCGATGCGCTCCGGACCGGCATCGACGAAGCCGGATTGGGTGACGGCGTTCTGGGCCTGCAACGTCTGGATAACAGACTGCTGGTCGATGCCGAGCGCTGCGATCTGGCGCGTGGAGAATTCAAGATAGATCGCCTCGTCCTGGGCGCCGATCACGTCGACCTTGCCGACATTGGGTACCGTGAGAACTTCGGAGCGCGCATTTTCCACGAGATCGCGAAGCTGGCGCTGGGTCAGCCCGTCACTGGTGAACGCGTAGATGTTGCCGAACACGTCGCCGAAGCGGTCATTGAAGAAGGGACCAACGACCCCGCTCGGGAAATCTCCCTTGATGTCGGCGATCATGTTGCGGATGCGCAGCCAGGTCGGCGCGACATCCTTAGCCTTTGTCGTCGGCAGCAATTCGACGAAGACGGTGGTCTGACCGGCAACAGTCTGGCTTTTGGTGTAGTCGAGCGATTCCAGTTCCTGGAGCTTCTTCTCGATCCTGTCGGTCACCTGCCGCGTCACCTCTTGGGCGGATGCGCCGGGCCACTGGGCGGTGATCACCATCGTCTTGATGGTAAAGTTCGGATCTTCCTCGCGGCCGAGGTTCAGGTAGGAGAATGCGCCTGCGAGAATGAAGACAATCATGAAGTACCAGACGAGCGAACGGTGCTCGAGCGCCCAGTCGGAAAGATTGAAGGACTTCACTGGCTGATCTCCTGGTCGATGCTGATGGCTTGGCCATCTTGAAGTTTATGCACGCCGGCAACGACCACCCGCTCTCCGGGAGCGAGTCCTTCGGTGACGCGAACGGTGCCGCCGTCGGTTAACTTGCCGTCGATCGTGACGCGCCGTAGCGTCACCTTCTTGCCGGCTACGTCGACGATCCAGACACTGGCGCCGTCGGCACCGGCAAGGATCGCCGAGGACGGCAGCATGATCTCGGGATCGGCAGCGATGGTTGCGGAAGCCGTGATGACCGCGCCGAGCCTGAAGGCTTCAGGCGGATCGGCGAGCGCGATCTTGGTCCGACTCGTTCGGGTGGCGGTCTCCGCCTCCGGCGCGATTTCGCGCACGACGCCCCTCGTGCGGATCGAAGGCTCGAGCTGCAGCGTCACCTCAAACGGCGCGCCGATCTCCAGTTTCTGCGCAGCGGCCTGGGGCACGTCGACGACGGCGTCTCGCTTGTCCGGCCGGGCGATGGTCACGACCGTCTGGCCGGCCGACACGACCTGGCCGACCTCAGCCGAAGTCGCCGTGACGACCCCATCGAATTCAGCCTGAAGCTGCGCATAGCCGAGCTGCTCCTTGGCCTTGTCGAGGTTGGCCTGCGCCTTGGCGACCGCGGCCGTGGCCGTCCGTCTCGCCTGCTCGGCTTCTTCGAGCGAGGCTTCCGTGCCGGAGCGCGATTCAACAAGCGCGCGCTGGCGCTGCTCCGTGGTCACGGCGTTTCGGAGCTGAGCGTCGCTGTTCTCTACATCGGACTGGGCGCTGCGCACGGCAAGCTCCAGCGCCAGCGGATCGATGGCGGCAACCACGTCACCCTTCTTGACGACATCACCGACATTGACGTTGCGGGCGATCATCCGCCCGAGGATCCGGAAGCCTAGATCGGTTTCTATGGTCGGCTGGATCGTGCCGGTCAGGCCGAGGCTTGTGGCGGGCGTCTGCCTGACCGTCATTGACAGCACGGGACGGGGCGCCTCCTGCCTGCTTTCCTCCTGCTTCGTGCAGGAGGAGATCAGGGCCGCACCCATCAACAGGGCGATTATCTTGGGACGAATACTCACTTGGATGCTTCCTTGACATAAGACACGGTTTCACCGGGCCTGAGGAATTTGGTCCCGTCGGTCACCACGACATCTCCCGCCGACACGCCCGACTTGACGACGAAGCTGCCGGTCTCGTAACTGGCGACCTCGATCGCTCTCACCGCAACCGCAGAGGATGCAGGATCGACGATCCAGACGGCCGGTTTGCCGTCCTTTGAGGTCATTGCCGACCAGGGCAGCTGGATCACGTCCTGCGGGACGTAGTTGAATTTTCCGACGACGGGAGCGCCGAGAGGAATGGGAGCATCGCTCGATATCGCGACCTTGACCCTGATGGTGCCGGTGGAAGAATCGATCGTCGGCGATATCTCGCGCACCTTCGCCGTGATCTTCTGCGAGGGGTTCGCAAGCAGGTTCACGGTGCCGTCGCCGTCGATCGGGCGCAGGAACGCACTCTCGACCACTTCGAAGACGGCGTCCCTGTCGCCGTCATGGGCAAGGGTGAAGACAACCTGGGCGGCCTGCGCCACCTGCCCGACCTCGGCATTGCGGGCGGTGATCACGCCATCGGCATCGGCTTTCAGCTCCGTATAGGACAGGGTGTCCTGCGCGGTCTCGAAGAGCGCCTGCGCCGACTTCGTCGAGGCCTGCGCGGTCAGAAGCGCCTCCTGTGCCTGGTCGAGTGCGGCGCGCGTCGTCACCTGCGTCCGAAACAGGCTCTGCTGACGGTCGAAGGCGAGCTGTGCCTGGGTCTGCTGGGCTTCAGCCGACTGAAGATTGGCCGCGGCCACATCGAGATCGGCCTTCTGCTCTTCGGGATCGATGCGCGCCAGTACCTGCCCCGCCTTCACTGACTGACCGACTTCGACCAGCCGTTCGATGATCTTGCCGCTGACCCGGAAGGACAGATCGGTCTGGACCCGGGCGCGCACCTCTCCCGTCAGCGCACCGCCATCACTCAGCGGCTCAGACTTGGCGACGACGACGCCGACCTGCCGCGCGCCGGGTTCTTTCGGCCCGTCCGATTCGCTGCAGGAGACGAGACCGATCGTGCATACGATCGCTGTGGCGAACAGAATGGTTCTCATAGCTGACCTCTTGCTCTCAACGGCAGCTGCTATATAATTGACTGACGGATTAGTCAATGAAACTTTTGCACAGGACCGATAGCGCAAAACAAGGGAGGCGAGGCACGAATGACAGCTCAGAAGAAACTCACACGCGCGGAACAGAAGGCGCTGCGACCCATCCAGATCCTGGATGCCGCATTCGAGGAATTCGTCAGAAACGGGTTCACGGGCGCCCGCGTCGACGACATCGCAGACAGGGTCGGCGTCACCAAAGGCACAGTCTACGTTTACTTCGAGACGAAGGAAAAGCTCTTCGAAGCCATGATCAGTCACTTCTCCGTCCCCTTTCAGGAACTGCTTGAAATCACCGCTGGCCTCAGCGGCAGCGCCACCGACAGGCTGATGTCCATTCTCGGTCTGCTTTACGACCAAATCGCGGAGGATCGTACAACCCGCGAATTGACGCGTCTGGTCATTTCGGAAGGACAGCGCTTCCCCGACCTGATCGATCGCCACCACGATGAATTCATCGCGCCGATTATCGCAAGGATCGACGCTCTCATCCTGGAAGGTGTTGCGTTGGGGGAATTTCGCGAAATTCCTGTCGAATTTTCCGACATCGTGGTTGCGCCGATTCTGACGACGACGGTTCTGCGGCTGATATTCGATGATCGCCGGGTGCCGACGCCCGACAAGGACGCCTTCATGCGCGCCTATTTCGACCTGCTGTTCAACGGGCTGCTTGCCGAACGTCGCTGATTGCGAATGACGAAAATATCGGCGCAAGCACATAGCTTTTTTAAAGTCCTTTATGTGAAAACATCAAGTTAGCTTATGCTTCGAAGGTACGATCTGAATTCGCGGCGGAAAAAGTGGAACGTAAAGTCAATCTCAAAGATGTAGCACGCGATGCCGACGTGTCGCTGAGCACGGCCTCGCACGCCCTGAACGGAACTGCGCCGCTCACGATCGAGGTGCGGGAAAGAGTGCTGGATTCGGCAAAACGGCTCGGTTATCTCGATCGCCGCAGAAAGAAGGCGACGATTGCCGCCTTGCACGTTCTGCTTCTCGCCATTCCTGACGATGCCGCCCCGGAGAGCGACCTCAATCTGGTGAGCTGGACGATTCTCAACGGTCTTCGCAGGGAATGCGAGCGTCGAGGCATCCGGATCGTACCCTATGTCAGCAGCGGCCGGCGCATCGACGGCGCCGAAGTCAGGCAGATTGCGATAGCAGAACGCGCTGACGGTATCGTGGTGCTGAACGACGATCAGCCAGAACTCATCCGCAGCCTCGCCTCGGCTGACATGCCCGTCGTCATCGTCAACGGCGAGGATCCCGCCATGCTGGTCGATACGGTGACGCCAGAAAACCGCTTCGGCGCACGGCTCGGCATCGAGCACCTCCTGGCGCTCGGCCACCGCCGGATCCTGCATCTGACCTGGAAGGGCCGAACGACCATCCAGCGCCGGTATGACGGTTTTTCCGATGCTTATTTGGCCGCACAGCTTCCGGTGCCGAAGGACATGATCATCGAAGCCGAGGGATATGAGCCCCGGCATGGCGAAGCGGCCATCAACGCGCTGCTCGATCGCGACGCCGCGCTGAAAGGCGCAACCGCCGTCTTCTGCGCGGCCGACAATCTGGCGCTCGGCTGCCTGAAGGCATTGGCCGATCGCGACATACGCGTGCCCGACGCGATATCTGTGCTCGGCTTCGACGACATCGTTCCCGGCGAGTTCAGCCGCCCGCCGCTCTCCACCGTGAGCGTGCCGACCGACCGTCTCGGGGCGGCAGCGCTCGCGCTCATCGAACAGCGGCTGATCGCCAATGATCCGCAACGGCCGGCCCATCGCCTGGAGCTCGGCTGCCATCTCGTCCTGCGCGGCAGCATCGCGACGCCTCCGTGATCCCAGCCGTCGGAGAATGCAGAAGGCGCGACCTCTCAGCAATGCATCGAGTGCTCCGCCGCGTCGAGAAGAAACATCACGCCATAGGGACTGCCCGGGACACCGGGGATTCATGTATGTGCCGGCTCCATCATCTCACCTGGGAGAATGTAGAAACTCATTCAGCGCAATCGCTCAGCCCGTAACCGCGTATCCCTCGGACTTTCACCAAAAGTGCTGCGGTAGATGATGGAGAACCTGCCGGCATGCGCAAAACCCCAGATCGCGCAGATTTCGCGGACAGATTGCTGGTTTGTCGGATCCCGCAGCTGCTCGCGGGCCGCCTGCAGCCGGATCGTGCGGAGGTAGCCGGCCGGTGAGGTTCCCCTGAAGGCCTTGAAGCCCGTTTGCAGCGCCCGTAGCGAAACGCCGACGCCATCGGCAACCATCGTCATGGTGATAGGTTCCGCGATATTGGCATGCATGTAGTCGATAGCGCGTCGGACATGCCAAGGTGCAATCAACGGTACTTTCTTTTTTTCCAGATGATCGGAAAACCGATGCCGGCCAAATCGGATCACGAGGTGAGCAAGAGTTTCGCTCATCGCGGCTGCGGCAAGAGGCGAGGATAGCAACGGACCGGCGCCGCGCATGCCCTGCACGATCGTCTGGAGCAGATTGCCGATCAGTTGGCCTGACTGCGTCGCGCGATCGAGAATCGGGTCGAGATCGAACGACTCCGAGAGGGGCTTTTCCACCAGCGAGGCGAGGACCCTTTTCACAACCTTCCAGTCCAGAAAAAGGGCGTCCGAGCGGTGCGGTCCTCCCTGGACCACACGATCGCCGACTTCGTGATTGTTGGCCATGAGAAAGTAACCGGCGCCGCTTTCGACCGTTCTCTTTCCTATCGACAGTCGAAAAGAGCCTGTGTGGGGCATGAAAAACGCGAGATGCTGCGGAGAGTCATCAAGCGTCCGGATCGTCCAGGAACTCTGATAGACCGAATGAAGCACCGTGAGCGCCTCGGTCCTTCTCAGATCCGCGGCCCAGGCGAATTTTCGGTCATCCTTCAACGGCTGTGCGCCGAAAACGCCGTAACCAGCCGTAAAGGCCTGAACCATTGATTCGAAGCTGGTGCCTCCATGCGTGGGCTCGAATCCATAACCACGATGCTCGGCAATTGCCATTTTCTCCCGTGTTAACGCATCCATGCCGCTCGGTTCTTTTCTTCTGCCGCCTGACATCATCGCGACTGGTCTGGCCAATCTTGATGGGTTAAGCAGGACCGGCAAAACCACGGATGATTTCGTTGCCCCGCAGAAGCAAAGCGTCCCCTCCACCTGCTTCACACTTACAGTGTAAATCAATATGTTTGGAAAATGAAGTACGCTCCGCTGGACCACGTTGCCCCACATTTCCTGCGAGACACAGAGCCCGCGAGAGTAGCCTCCCGTAACGAACGGGACCTTTTGCGGTTGATCTGGAAGTCGCCCGGCATCGAGCGCTCCAGCCTGACCGTTCCACTCGATCTCACCCAGCAATCGTTGCACAGAATCGTCGGCCGGCTTCATGATCGGGGAATGGTCGTCTTTTCCCAATCGGAAAACCGGCGCGCCGGTCCACCAAGTCCGGAGCTGACACTGCGAAGGGAGTGGTGTCTGACGCTCGGCATCTCCATCAACGTCGGAACGATTGGCCTTTGCCTCATGGGTTTCGGCGAACCGTTGGACAATATGGAAATTCCCCAGGCCGGCTCGTCGCTATCCCTGGAAATGGAGCGGATCGAAGCAGCCGTCGAACAGATCCTCGCCCGGCGCGGCGCCAAGCGGCGCGACATCCTCGGCGTCGGCCTCGCAGTCTCCGGCCATCGCATGCTGGATACGGCTTTCAATTGTCCCCTGCCGCTGGCCCATTGGTCGCTGATCGATCTGGCGCCATTGCTTGGGGAGCGGCTTGGCCTGCCGGTCTGGGCGGACAATGTCGCCAGGACTGCGGCCTTGGCGGAAGCAATTTTCGGCGTCGGGCGTGACGTTGCCGATTTTGCCTATATCGCCCACCTTCATGGCTACGGCGGCGGCCTTGTCTCCGGCGGCATGCCGTTTCGCGGCAGTTTCGGAAATGCCGGCGAAATCTCCGTTCTTTTCGGGCGTCAGGACTACGATGATCGCCCCGCTCTCAACCAGCTGCTCGAGCATCTTCGCGGCAAGGGGCGCAGCGGCCTGACCCTGAGGGATCTGAAGGACGAAAATATGGTGGAGTGGGATGGTGTCGAGGAATGGATCGACCGCGTCACTCCGGCCCACAATCGTGCCATCAACGCGATCTGCGCGATCTTCGACCCGGCATTGATCGTGCTTGGCGGCGAGCTTCCACATTCGCTTGCGAGAATGTTGATCAAACGCACCGAATTCAACAATCTGCCTCGGCATGGCGCCTTGCGCGACATCCCGCAGCTCGCAGTGGCCCAGATCATCGATGCCCCCGGCGCGATCGGCGCAGCATTGATCCCGCTATTCGAAACCGTGTTGTGATGGCCTCTGCCAGTTAATCCTGCACGGCTCCGATCCAAATAGGACTGAAGCTGGCGCGACGAAATCGGAAAGGCAGACTTAAATCCTTGGAGGTTTCCTCGCCTCGACCCCAATCGGTGCCGCGCGCCAGGATTCGTTCACTTCATTCCCGTACCGGCAATGCCTGTGGTGATGTATTTCTGCAGGAACAGGAAGACGACGGTGACCGGCAACAAGCTGAGGAACGTCATCGCCAGGATATAGTGCCACTGCACTGAGAACTCTCCCTGGAAGGCGTTGAGCCCGACCTGCAGGGTGAAATTCTCGCGGCTGTTGAGGACGATGAGCGGCCAGAGGAAATCGTTCCAACGCCAGAGCACGGAAAAGATCGCCAGCACGGCAAGCGCCGGCGCCGTCAGCGGCAGGATGATCCGCCAGAAGATGCAGAATTCGCTCGCCGCATCGACGCGTGCCGCCTCGATCAGTTCGTCCGGTATGGTCAGCATATATTGCCGCAGCAGGAAAACGGCCGTCGGCGAGGCGACGGTCGGCAGGATGACACCCCAGAGATTGTCGGCGAGCCCGACCCCGACAATGACGAGATAGGCCGGGACCATGACGACGGCGAGCGGGATCATCAGCGTCGAGATGATGATGACGAACACAGTCGTGTCACCGCGAAATTTGTATTTCGACAGCGCAAAGGCAGCCATGGCGTTGACAACAAGCGTCAGCAGCGTCGCAACCACGGTGACGAAGACCGAATTTTTCAGGAAGGTCAGGAAGTTGAAGCGCGTCAACGGATCGGTGTAGTTCTCGGTGGCAACGGTCAGATGCTGCACCGGCGTGATTCCCTTGACATCGACACCGATCGGTTGCCCCGGATTTGCAGGATCGACCATCTGCGCCTTGAGACCGATGCGCCGCACCATGGCCATTTCACGCTGCTGGCCATCAATCGTTACGTTCCAAAGGCTGAGAGGCTTGTCGAATCCGGGCACGGTCTGCTCCACGGCGGCCCGCGGAAGCAGCGACGGCGGAAAGCGGGTGATCTCGGCCGCCGGCTTCAGCGAGGAGAGGCCTGCCCAGACGACGGGAATGAGCACGGCGAGCGTTCCACCGATCAGCCAGACCCATGACAAGATATCGGTGATATCGATGCGTCCGGCCCGGCGTGTGCGTGAGAGAAAACTGATCGGGTTCATCTCAGGACTCCATCCGCTTGCCGAGGCGCAGCTGTATGAGGGTGAGAACCAGAAGCACCAGCCCCATGAGAACCGAGGCGGCGGAGGCAAGCCCGAAGAGACGAAGATCGCTGCCGAAGGCCATCTGGTAGATATATTGGACGATGAAGCTGTTGGCCGTGCCCGGGCCGCCGCCATTGGTCAGAACCCAGGCTTCGTCAAAGATCTGCACCGACTTGATCATCAGAAGGATGAATACGACCAGCAGGTTCGGGGCAAGAAGTGGAAGCGTGATCCTGAACAGCGTGCGGCGCGGTGAAGCGGCATCGATGGACGCGGCTTCATAGAGATCTTTCGGGATCGCCTGGAGGCCGGCGAGCAGGATCAACGTGTAAAAGCCCATATGGAACCAGACCGACACGACCACGACAAAAAAGCGCGACCAGCCAACGTCGAGCAGGAAGATCTCGGGCGGAACACCAAGCATCTGAAAGAAGGCGTTCAGCAGGCCGTTGCGATCGAGGAACCACTTCCAGATCAGGCCGATGACGACGGGAGACAGCAGAACCGGATAGAAGAACATCGCTCGGAAGAAGCCACGCGCCAAGATCGCCCGATTGAGGATCAGCGCCGTGATCAACGCCACCAGCAATGTGGCGATGACGTTGAAGGCCACGAACCAAAGCGTGTTCCACACCGCCGTCCAGAACAGCGATTCCTGGCAGGTTCCGGGCTGCAGATAATTGCCGCAGGAAAGCAGGGTGCGGAAGTTGTCGAGACCGACGAACGGCCGGTCGGAGACGAAGAGATTGGTGCCGCCCGTGAAGGCGTAGCCAACGGCGATGGCGATGGGAAGGAAGGTGAAGATGGCGAACAGGATGAGGTTCGGCGCCAGGAACAGCCATGGCATCCGCTTGCGGCCGAACAGACGCTCGATCGCATTCATCGGCGCCTCGACCACCCTCATCGCCGTTTCGCCTGTCTGAGACAGCAACGTACCGGCCGTGAGCTCTGCCATATCAGCGCCTCCCCTGCCCGGACCGTCTGCCAAAGGCCAGGCCGCTTTCGGGATCGAACAGATGAACGCGGGCCGGATCGGCATCGATCATGATCCGGTCGCCGGAAACCGGCGCGAAATGGCCGGCTTCATGGATGATGATCTGATCGTCTTGCCCGGCTAGATTTCCATAGACATAGGTCTCGGTCCCGAGCCCTTCGTGATACTGCACGACGAATGGCAGGCCGCGCTCGCTGGAGCGGGTGAAATGCGCTGGCCGGATACCGGCAACAACCGACCGACCGACCGCAATGCCGGCTGGATCGACACTGCTGACGATTGTGCCGCCGTTGCCGACATCGACGACGACGCCGCTTTCGCCGACGCCCGAGACCTTGCCCTTGATGATGTTCATGCGCGGCGAACCGAGGAAGCCGGCGACGAAGAGATTGCGCGGATGATCGAAGAGCTCCAGCGGTGCGCCGACCTGCTCGATCCGACCGGCGCGTAAAACGACAATCTTGTCGGCCATGGTCATCGCCTCGACCTGATCGTGGGTAACGTAGATCATCGTCGTCTTGATGTCGCGGTGGAGCTTGGTGATCTCGGCCCGGGTCTGGACACGCAGCGCCGCGTCGAGGTTCGACAGTGGCTCGTCGAAGAGGAAGATGTCGGGCTCGCGCACGATCGCCCGGCCGATCGCCACGCGCTGGCGCTGGCCGCCCGAAAGCTGCTTCGGACGTCGGTCGAGATACGGTTCGATCGCCAGCATCCTGGCCGCCTCGGCAATGCGCGCCTCGATTTCGGCACGTTTGAACTTCAAATTTTCCAGGCCGAAAGCAAGATTCTTGCGTACGCTCATATGCGGATAGAGCGCATAGGACTGGAAGACCATCGCGATCTTGCGCTCGGCCGGCGACAGCGCGCTGACGTCGCGTCCACCGATCGCGATTGCGCCCGAAGTCACCTCCTCAAGGCCCGCGATGATGCGCAAAAGGGTTGACTTGCCGCACCCCGACGGACCGACGAAGACGACGAACTCGCCGTCCTTGATGTCGAGTTCGACGTCATGCAGGATTTTGACGGCGCCATACGACTTGTTGACGGTGGAAAGTTTCAGTTCTGCCATGCCCCACTTCCATCAGATGCCGCCGTTTCCATGACGACGTCGATTGCGTTCCAGCCTTGCGGCAGCGGTGCAGGCCTCGTAATCCGCACCTCGTTCATCAATATCCCGGCGACATCGGCCACGTAGACGGCCGGCATTCCGCCGGGATACTCCTGCAGGCCGATCACCCGTCCGTCCGAACCTCGGGTCCAGGCATTGGCACGCCCGCCGCCACCCGTCTTCGGCGCGAGGTCGGCATTCGTCGGGCGCAGATCGTAGGTCCGCCCGGTGCCAAGCTGCCCCGGCTGCTGATCGACGGTGATACGGGCCAGCGACACGTTCCGGATGCCTGACGGCGCCGCCGCAATGATGGTGATCGCGCCTTCCATCCGCCCGGTCACATCCTCGACGATCAGATTTTCGATGGCGCCCGCAGGGCGTTCGGCGATGCGATCGACGACATTGACGGTCAGCGCCTCCCCCGAACCCCAGAAACCATCCGGCGTTTCGCGGCACTCTACCGAAATTCTGGAAAACCTCACATTCGAGATCCGGCCGCCGTCGCGCGAGAATATGCCGAGCGCCCGGCTGGAAGCCGAGACGCTGCAATCCTCGAACAGGACATTGCTGACGTCGCCATGTGTTTCCGTGCCGATCTTCAGCGCGCAGCTCAGGCTCTGAACGGAGCAGCGGCGCACGAGAATGTTCTCGCACCGGCCGATGGCGACGCCTTGAGGACCGATGCTGGTTTTCAGGCAGATGCCGTCGTCGGCGGTCGAGATGTTGCAATCCTCGATGACGGCGCCGCGGCAGGCATCGAGCACGATGCCATCCGTATTGGGAAGGCGGCGGTCGTTCTCGATGGTGACGTCGCGGACGAGGACATCGGTGCAGTCGACGAAATGCAGTGTCCACATCGGCGAGCGGCTGACATGAATGGAACTGATCTCGACGTCGTCGCAGCCTTCGAAGACGACGACGCGGGGGCGGGATTCGGCGGGGATGAAGGTTCCCACAGTCTCATCGTCGCCAATGATGAAGCTCTCGCAGCCGGCTTCGATGCGCCCTTTCCCCGTCAGACTGATCCGCTGCGCATCCTTGGCGACGATCATGCCGCGATCCGATTTCTCGGCGATCACCGAAACCGTCGTCTGCGCGTACGCGGCATAATCGGGAACCGGACGCAGGATCGCCCCGGCGGCAAGATGCAGATCGACGCCGGAGCGCAGCCGGAGCCCCCGGCAGAGGTGGATGCCCGCCAGGAGTTCCAGGCGTCCGCCGCCGGACGCCGAAAGACGGTCGATCTCCGCTTGCAGACCGTCGGTATTGTCACCGTCGAGCGCCTCGATCGCGACGAGGGAGGTGGCGCTCATTGGCGGCGGCCGCCTTCGATCAGGACTTCGGTCAGCAGCAGCATGGTCAGCGCCTGGCCGTAAGGCGTCGGCAGGTTCGGGATGCGCCGGTAGAAATCGAGGTCATGGCCCATCGGGGTGCCATCGGAAACGCCGTGGACGACGCCCTCGTCGTCGATCTGCGCCATCACGGCCTTGAGCGCGCGCTCCGCATGAACCCTGTCGCTCTCGTCGAGAATGCCGGCATCGATGGCGCGCAATATGCCATAGGCGATGCCTGCCGTGGCCGAGGTTTCGAGCGGCGAGGACGGATCATCCAGAAGCGTCGTGAACATGCCGTCCGGCCGCTGATAGACTTTCAGGGAGCGCACTTGGCTGACGAGGACGTTCGAGAGGTAACGCCGATCCTTCTCACTGAGCGTCGGCACGAGATCGAAGAGCTCGGGAATGGCAACAGTGATCCAGGCGTTGCCGCGCGCCCAGAAGGCACTGGCGAAGTTGTGCCGGCCGTTGAAGGTCCAGCCGTGATACCAGAGCCCGGTCACGGGATCGGAGAGATAGCGGGTGTGGATGACGAACTGATAGACGGCCTCGTCGACCCAGTCGTTGCGCTCGCAGAGCACGCCGGCGCGCGCGAGGAAGAGGCAGGCCATGAACAGCGTGTCGTCCCACAATTCGCCGTCGTTGAGGCGTTCCTTGACGACGTGCTGGAAGCCGCCCTCCTCGGTCTTCGGCAATTCCATGATCAGCCAGTCGGCCCAGTCCTCGACGAGGGCGCGGAAATCGGGGCGGTCGACATGCTCGACGAGGATTGCGAGCGGCAGCATCGGCGCCGTGCTGTTGATCTGGCGCGGCGGAAGGCCGCGTTCGATCTGTGCGCTGTACCAGGCGACGAGCTCCTCCAGCGCCTTATGGTCATTGGCGGAAATCGCGCGGCGCAGAAATCCATAAAGGCCAACGCCGACTTCCCAATCCCATTCGTCGAACTGGATGCCGGAGGCGGCATCGTCCGTCACGAGACCTTCCTTGATGCCCCGGAGCCGGCTGAAAGCCGTCGCCACGCGATCGATCGTCGTCAGGAGGGCGGCGTTGTCGACAGATGCTGTGTTCATGCTGAAGAACCTATGTTTTAGCAGTAGAACGGCCCGTCAGCGCCGGCTTGGCAAGCGGCGCTGTCGTGGGTGAGGATCGGGTGCGGCTGATCATGCGTGAACGCCCGGGGCTGACCGGCGATCGAAAAACCCTCCGCATAGGATAGAGCGATCGCCGGACCGCACGGCGGCGTCAGGGAAAGACGCCGAAGGGTCGGATCGAAGGACACCGCCGTCTGGCACAGGCGCTCGATGAAGCCCTTGAAAGCATCGTCATTGCCGGATGCGACGATGGCCGCCCAGCCGCAGAGCGATCCATGCGAGCGCGCCTCCCGGCCGGCCGTCGGCCCGTCGGTGATCAGCTCCAGGCCGTTCGAGGCCCAGAGGGCGGCAAATCCCCTGCCCGACCGGGCGATCAGCCATTTGTCCTCGACGATCAGATCGTCGAGACCGTCGCGGCCGATATAGGCGTGCGTCCAGGCATGCCGCGCATCACCCGTGTCCTCGATCAAAAGGGCGACGTCGCGATGCTGGGCGACACGCGGCAGGATGCCGTTGCCGGCCCAATAGGACGGTCGTTGGTTGCCCCACGGGTCGTCTTCGCCGGGATGGTTGACCCAGAGCCTCGCCATCGGATGGCCGGCGAGCCGGATATCGAGAACGTGCTGCTGATGCCCCTTCCGGCCGGTCTTGTGATCGACGACAGTCGAAAGCTGTGCGGCCTCGTTCTTGAAGAGCACGAGCTTGCCGCTCTCGAGCCCCTGGCTGTAGCGCGCCTCGACGCTTCTTCCGCGCGAAAGCGAAGCAAGCTCGGCGAGATCGGCCGGAGGCTCATAATCGCCGGCGCAGAACATGGTCAGCGCCGCGACGCCGTTGTTGAGCCAGCCCGTGCCGAAGGCGACCTGGGCGAAGGGCGCAAGCTCGGTCAGCGGGCCGGCGCGCAGTTCCTTGTCATAGGCGCGCCCCTGCGACCCCGCCGGAACGCCGGCAAGCGTATGAAGGGCGATCATGCGGAAGATGAGATCGATCTGGCCGCGAGCGCGGCCGGCGATCCCGCTCTCCGCCCAGCGCTCCAGTGCCAGCAGGCCGATGAAATCGATCGGGTAATAGGCGGCCGAGTTCCACTCCGCCAGGCCATGCGCTTCGACGCTGTCGAACCAGCGCCCGAGGCGCTCGGTGGCGAGCGCCGCCTGCTGACGGCCCGTGCGCCCCGAGGCCGAGAACATTTCGTCGGGCAGGAGAAGTCCGGCCAGAAGCTGGCTGGTATGGAAGCAGAGCACATGGTTCTCGCTCCAGAACCACATCGCGTCGTTGCCCGGCTCGTCGACCCAGTAGCGGTAGGAGAGAACGGAATGGCGGATGCGCTCGACCATCGCCTTGGGCATCCGGTCGCCATAGGCGCCAAGCAGCCACAAGAGCGGCACCATGATGAAATCCGAGCAATCCTCACGCTGATCGATGGAGGCGAGCGTCGCATCGACGATGCGGTCGAAGCTTTCCTGGTCGCCGTAGCCGGTTTCCATCATGGCGATCAGGCGGCCGGCGCGGTTGGCGCCGAAGCGGGCGCTGTATTCCAGCGCCTGCCGCTTGCGGGCGGCAAGCGACGCCTCTGCCGGCAATGGCGAGATGCTGCTCATGAAGGCGGCATCGATGACGCGGGTGACCGAGCCCGTCCCGGAGCCGATCGTCATATGGATGCCGTGATAACCGTCGGCAATGGCGCAGACATCGTCGGCCGTCAGCCGGTTCTGGCCGGCGTGCAGGGTCAGCTTCGCATGGGCGAGAACCGGCCGCTCGTGACCATGGCCGACCACCTTGAGCTCCACCGGCAGGTCGCGCTCGGGCGCCGTATCGAAGATGATCTCCAGCGGCTCTTTGACGAAGACGTCGCGGGCCGGGCGCACGCCGCGCGAAAGCGCTTCCAGCTCCCGCACCTCGTCCTGATCCAGCGATACTGGCAGCAGCACGCAGAGCGGCTCCTCGTCCAGCATTTCGAGCTCGAAGAACCAAGTCGTGTCGCGCTCGGCAAGATCTTCGGTATGGACGAGAATCTCGTTGTCGCCTGCCTCGAGCTGCAGCCTTATCTCGGTTGCGCTCTCGATGTTACGCTTGAAAGGTTCGAAGCGCACCGCCTCCTGCCCGTTGACCCATATGCGAACGCCGCCGCAGGTCTTGAGCGCGAGATTGAGCGTGCGGGGCGCCTCCGTCCTGAAGGTGCCCTTCAGCCATTTCCTGACATGCGTCGGCACATGCCAGAAGCTGGTGAATTCGACGCGGCGGTTGGAGCCGGGAAGATTGAGGCTCTCGGTCTGCCAGGATGTGTCGGGCATAAGCTCGCGGCCGACCATGGTGGACCAGAAGGCCTTGCGGCACGGCAGGTCGCCGACATCGACAAAACCGTTGATGAAACGATAGTCGACGCGGTCTTCGGCGGGCGCGGGCTCGCCGGGAAAATAGCGCGCGATGAGGGCGGACACGGCCCACGCTGTTATCGTCTGCCTCTGGCCCACGCCATAGGCTGGCGCCATGTCGTCCGGCTGCTTGATGCTTTCCGTTTTCACAGATCGCCCCCTCCGCAATCCAATGAAAATATTTTCATCAGGTTATTTGGTGCGTGATTTTTGAAAATTGCTCAAGAACGCCGCTATTGCTGCAGGAAATAGCTTGACGAGATGAATGTCAAGTATATGAAATTGACTTATCGATGGCCAAGGCCGCGATTGATGAAAATGTTTTCATGGGAGGATGAAAATGAAAAACTATCTATCAGGGGCTTTCGCACTGGCGTTGACGACTGTTTCCCTCGCTTGGTCCAGCACTGCCATGGCGGAAACCAAGACGATCACCTTCTTATTCACCGACGACGATCAGGCTTACGTCGAGCGGATGGAAGCCCTGAGCAAGGAATTCGAAACGGCGCATCCCGACATCAAGGTCAACTTCGTCTCATCGGGCTATGATGCGGTCGCCAAGCAGTTGCCGGTACAACTTGCCGTCGGCGAGGGTCCCGACATCGCCAAGATCACCGATTGGCAGCTGGCGCCCTATTACCTCGACATGCGCCCGCTGATGAAGGATCCGGATGGCTTCGCCAAGCTGCACGGCGACAGCCTGAACACGCTTCGCTTCCCCGGCGTCAACGATCCGAACTCGATCAACGGCTATGTTGCGTCACAGACCTTCAACCTGCCCTTCGTCAACAAGACGCTCTTCGAGCAGGCCAAGGAACCGCTTCCCCAGCCGACCGCTACACTGAGGGACATTGTCGAAGCCTCCGCGCGCGTCGCCAAGGCCACGGGTGCGCAGATCCCCTTCACGATGGACCGCTCGGGCCATCGCTTCTCGGGCGCTGCCTTCTCCTACGGCTCGAACTACGTCAAGGACGGCAAGTTCTCGTTCCCCGACGATGCTGCCAAGCGCTACATCACCGACCTCTACAACTGGACGAAGGACGGCTCATTCCCCAAGGAAATGTGGGGTGCGGCCGGCGGAACCCAGTACAAGAACATGGGTGACGAGTTCGTCAACGGCAATGTCGTGACCTATCTTGCTGGCAACTGGATGGTCAATCCGTTCCAGAAGAAGATCGCCGACGCTTTCGACTGGACGGCGATCAGCGCGCCGTGCGGCGATGCCGGCTGCTATGCAATGCCGGGCGGCACCGCGATCGTCGGCTTCAAGCGCACCAAATATCCCGAAGCCGTGGCCGCGTTCATCGAGTTCCTCGGCTCTGAAAAGATCCAGCGTGAAATCGCCGAAAATTACGTCATCCTGACCGGCGCCGACATCAAGGATCCGCAATACAAGCTCGAGAGCAAGAACGCCAAGGAAGCCATGGCCGTCTTCCTTGCGGCCCGCGACAGTGCGCCGCAGGCCGCCCGCGACCTGGAACGCCTCAAGGGATCCGGGGCCATTTATCAGCTTATCGTCCAGCGGATGAGCCAGCTGATCGTCGGCGAGCTTTCCCTCGACGACACCTTCAAGGCCATGAGCGCCGACGTCGACAAGATCAACGGAGCGCTTGCCGCCAACAAGTAATCGGCCGCGCCTGTCTCCCACAGATTGCGCGCTGCATCAGCCACGGCCTCGCAGCGGGCCGTGGCTGATCGTTTTTGGCCCCTTTCTCACAGATCCGTTTCCGAGGATCGGCGGCAGCGTTATTTCAACTGCCGTCAACCCGGCTCCTCGCCGCCTTCGCTTCCTTCCAGCTTCTGGAGAAGCGCCTTCATGACCCGATGGGTGATTTCGATGTCGGTGATTTCGAGGCCCTCCGCGAGGCCGCTTGCCCATGGGGCCTGGAGGCGCATAGCGGCGTTGAAGGTCTCGCGGCCCTTCTCCGTCAGCACCACGAGTTGGGCGCGCCGGTGATGCGGATTGGCCGCGAAGGCGACAAGGCCCTCCTTCTCCAGATCGTTGACGATGCGCTGCACATTCTGGCGGTTCGCGCCCATGTCACGCGCGAGCCAAGCGACCGGCTGAGGGCGCGCCGACGCGCCGACCGTGCCGAGAACCTGCCAGCGCGCACTCGTCAGCCCAAGGCCGGCAACCAGCCTGTCGCCCGACGTCAGCATACGGTTGTTCAGCCGGAACAGGTCGAGAATGAGAATGGTCAATGCGGATCCAGCAGCTGTTCGCTCAGGTTTATCCATTTGTCACCATGCAATATATTTGACATCATAATGTCAATATCATATGTCTCGTTTATGTCGAATTGACATCACGCAACCATACAGAATGGAGTGTACCATGTCACGCATTCGCCCGATGGACCCTGCCTTCCCGATCGAGCGCCAGATCGGCATCGATGCGTTCCCGGTCGTACTCGTCAACCTGTTCACGCTCGACAAGGCCGATGAAAAGGCATTCCTCGAAAACTGGCAGGACGACGCAACCTTCATGAAGAAGCAGCCGGGCTTCATCTCCACCCAGCTGCATCGCGCATTGGGCGAGAACCCGACCTATCTCAATTACGCCGTCTGGGAATCGAACGAACATTTCCGCGAGGCCTTCACCCATCCCGAGTTCCGGGCCAAGATTTCGGCCTATCCCTCCTCGGCGATCGCCTCGCCTGCACCTCTTTCAGAAGGTTGCGGTGCCAGGCATCTGCGTGGCTTAGCCGAAAGAGTCAGGAATTCGGGCCCGTGAAGGAAAGTAGACGCGGCTCCCGCCGGCTTGCCGGCGGGAGCGGTTGGATGTTTGCATCAGCAGGACATCAGGACGCCAATGCGCAGTATCGCTGCTCCGACCCCCTGCCGCTGCCGGTCTTGAAGCGGCGCAGCAGTTCGGCGAGGCTTTCGGTTTCCTGGGTCAGGCTCTGGGCGGCGGCCGTGGTCTGTTCGACCATCGCGGCGTTCTGCTGTGTCACCTTGTCCATCTGGTCGCCGGCGGCCGAGACTTCGCGCAGACTCGTCGCCTGCTCGCGGGCGGCAACCGCGATTTCAGCAACGGTCTCATTCATCGAAGAGACCTGCTCGACGATCTGCTCCAAGGAGACGCCGGATTCGCCGACCAGCTCGACACCCGTCTTGACCTGCGCCGAGGAGGTGGAGATCAGTTCCTTGATCTCCCTTGCCGCATTGGCCGAGCGCTGGGCAAGCTCGCGGACTTCCTGGGCGACGACGGCAAAGCCCTTGCCGGCTTCACCGGCTCGAGCCGCTTCGACACCGGCATTCAGTGCAAGCAGGTTGGTCTGGAAGGCGATCTCATCGATGACGCTGATGATGTTGCCGATCTTCGACGACGAATTCTGGATTTCCGTCATTGCGGCGATGGCGCGGGAGACGATCTCGCCGCCCTTTTCCGCATTGGTGCGGGCCGTCGCCACGACAGCCTGGGCGCGGCTTGCACCCTCGGCCGTCCCGTTGACGCCCCGCGTCACGTCGCCAAGCGCCGCGACGGTTTCTTCCAGCGACGCAGCCTGCTGCTCGGTGCGGCGGGCAAGATCGTTCGAGGCGGTGGAGATTTCCGCAAGGCCGGAGCGGATCGTCGTAACCGCGCTGATGACGGAATCGACCGCCTCCTCGAGGCTTGCGACCGAATTGTTGAAGTGATCGCGGATTCTGACGTAGCGGGCGTCCACTTCGCCGACGCGGACGGAGAGGTCGCCTTTCGAGAGCGCGTCGAGACCAAGCGAAATCTGTCGGAAGGCATGTTCCATCACCTGCGCGTCGGAAAGCCGCTCGGCCTCCTGGCGCAGCCGCTCTTCTTCGGCCGCCAGGCGGGCGCGCTCGGCATTGGCCTCGGCGATCAGCTTGGCGCGACCCGTTTCCTGGAACACCTTCAGCGAACGCGCCATGGCGCCCAGTTCATGGCGGTGCTCGACGCCTGTGATGACGATAACGTCGTCGCCGCGGGCGAGCTGTTCCATGGATTGCGCCATGCCCCGGACAGCCGAGGAAATCAGCCGGCCGACGAAATAGGAGAGCACGAGGCCGATGACGATCAGCAGGCCGCTGATGACGAGCGTCGTGCTGGTCGCCGAGGCAACCGTTGCTTCGACCGAGCCATCAAGGTTCTTCTGCGCGCCGGTCACCGTCGCCTGCAGATCCTTGAATTCGCCTGCGATCTTCGGCGCCAAAACGTTGAGCTGCGTCTGGCGGATATTGCCGGAGGCCTGCAGCACCTCCTTCATGTCGCCGAGGCGCGCGGTGTAATTCTGCATGAGCTGGCCGGCGCCCATCAGGCGCTTCTTCTGCAGCTCGTTCTTGGCAGCCTTGGCAGCGGCGTCGTTCAACGCCACTGCCTGGGCAAGTGCTGCCTGCGCCGTGTCATAGGCGGCGAAGTCATCGGAGTGAACGAAGCGCTCGGAGAAATAGAGACTGCGGTTCAGGGCCTCCAGCGTTTCCGCTGTCATGTGCAGCAGGGCAACGTCGGTCTGGCGCCAGGCGCTGCGCATGACGTCGTTGAGCGCGATGCTGGTCCAGGGGCCGAATTCGGTGACCTTGGAGATCAGCAGGTCGCGCCGGGCCTGAAGGGTGACAATCTGTTCGAAGGCCTTTTCGTAGGCAGCGATATCCTGGCGGATCATCGCAAGGCCGGACTGCAGCTCCTTGTTGCCGGCAAAACGCGGGTCATCCGCCTCGAAGGCCTTCACGCCGGCGCGGAAACCATCGACGACGGCCTGCGTCGGCGTCGAGCGGAAGGCTTCGGCCGACAACTGGATCTCGTGCAGCTGGTCGCTGTAATCCGAGATGGCGAGGCTCTGGCCTGCCGTGGCGCGATAGGAGGCGAAGATGGCGGCAAGCCCGTTCATGCCGGAGATCGCGCTGACCGTGAGCAGGCTCATCAGCAGGATCAAAGGCACGAAGCCCGCCGTGATCTGCGCGCGAATGCCGAATTTATTCCAGAAATGCAACATTATAGGCCTCTTATGCTCACTGGCTCTTCGGCAGGTATTTGGAAAGGTTCTCAGACGTCACGAGTTCGAAGGGAACGTTGTTTTCACGCGACACCTTCTCCTTGTTGACGAGCTTCACGGCAGCGTCGACTGCGGCCGCGCCCTGCCCGACGGCGCTCTGGAGAATGGTGACGTCGAGATCGCCGGCCACCATTGCGGCAAGCGCATCGTCGGTCGCGTCGACGCCGGCGACGACGACATCTTTCATCGGCATGCCGGCCTTCTTCATGGCGCGGATCGCGCCGAGCGCCATCTCGTCATTGTTGGCGATAACGGCGTCGAACTTGACGCCGGCCGCAAGCCACTCCTGCATCTGCTGGTCGGCATAATCGCGCGACCAGTAGGCGGCCTGCCGCTCGACGATCTCCAGGCCCTTGCATTCCGGCGTGGCGATGACATCCGATATATCCTGGGTGCGGGCGCGGGCGGCCGCGTGGAAAGGCTCGCCCATCAATACGACGACGCGGCCCTTACCCTTGAGCAGCGCGCAAACCTGCTTCGTCTCCAGCGTCCCCGATTCCTTTTCGTTGGAGGCGACCACGACCTGATTTTCAGGAAGATCGAGCAGGTTGGAAGGAACGTTGTTGATGTAAACAAGCGGAATGCCCGCATCCGCCGCCATCTTGGTCATCTGCGGCCCGAGATCGCCATCCGAAACCGCCAGGATGATGGCGTCGACCTTGTCGGCGATGAGCTTCTGGACCTGCTTCTTCTGCAGCTCGTTGTCGCCCTTGGCGTTCTCGGTAACCAGCTTGAGGCCGGAGACCATCTGCCCGTGCGTGACGACGCCATTGAGAAGCGCTGTCCTGAATTTGTCGAGATCGGACATCGAAACGCCGATCGTCTGAGCATTGGCAACAGAGACCGACATCGCCAAGGCGATGGATACAAGCGTGGCCGTTTTCATAAATTCCCCTGCGCAATTCGGATAGAAGCGCGTTATTTCAAATTTTGGTTAAATTTTACTTTTCGCGCCGGAGCTGGAAGTATCGGCGGGGGACTTGATGCCGTGGCGGCAGCCCCTTCTTCGGCTCCGGTCACGTGGACTTGAGAGGCGCTGCGGCAAATTCGGAACTGATGCCTCAAGTCTTTGTTTCATTGACGTTATCTTCCGCCGAATCCGGAGCCGACGCTGATGCCCTTGTAGATTACTCTCTGCAGCACGATGGCGAGGATTACCCCAGGCACCATGGAGATGGTGGCGCCCGCCATAATGTAGTTCCAGGCGGTGCCCTGCTGCGTCTGGAACAAGGTGAGCCCGAGCGGCAACGTGGCCTTTTCGAGCCCACTGGTGGCGATCAGCGGCCAGAGGAAACTCTTCCACTGCGCGATGAAGGTAAAGAGCGACAGCAGGCCGATCGCCGGCATGGCGAGCGGAACGATGACCCTGACCAGGATGCGCAGGCGCGAAGCCCCGTCCATCATCGCCGCCTCATCGAGGTCCTTGGGAATGCCGAGAATGAACTGCCGCAGCAAGAAGGTGCCGAAAGAGGAGAATGCGACCGGCAGGATCATGCCGTGATAGGTGTTGATCCAGCCGAGCTTGCTGACCAGAAGGAAGAGCGGGATGACCAGCATCACCTGCGGGATCATCAGCGTGCTGAGATAGGTGAGCAGCAGCCCTTCACGGCCGGGGAACCTCAGGCGGGCGAAAGCGTAGGCCGACAGGCAGGAGACCACGATGACGATCACGGTCACGCCGCAGGCAACGACGAAGGAGTTCAGCAGGAAGGTGCCGAAGGGCAACGACACCAGCGCCTCGATGAAATTACCCCACTGATATTCCTCGGGCAGGATACGGACCGGCACGGCCAGCACTTCGGTGTTGGAACGCACTGCATTCGACACCATCCAGAAGAAGGGAAAGAGAAAGAGCAGCGCGATCAGCGACAGTCCTGCGTAGCTGACGAAGCTGCCGATCCGCCGCAGGATGCGATGCCGGTTCCGGGACTGGGAATGCGGATACCGCGAGGCCGGGTCAGTCGTCATAATGCACCCATTTGCGCTGCATGTGGAACTGCAGGATGGTGAGCGCCATGATCATGACGAACATCACCCAGGCGAGCGCCGAGGCGTAACCCATCTGGAAATTGGTGAAGCCCTTCTGGTAGATGGCGAAGCCGAGGGTGGCCGTCGCCGAGCCCGGGCCGCCACGCGTCATCGCAAAGATCTCGTCAAAGACCTGCAGCGAGGTGATGGCCGTCATGACCGTGGCGAAGAAGACCGTCGGCGAGATCAGCGGCAGGCGGATGCGCCAGAAGCGCCGCCAGGGACCGGCGCCGTCGATCATCGCCGCTTCGAGATAATGCTTCGGCACCAGGTCGAGCGCGGCGTTGAACATCACGACGTTGTAGCCGACATTGGCCCATAGCGTGACGAGCACGACCGCCTGCATGGCCCAGCTCGAACTCAGCAGGAAGTTCGGCAGGCCGAGGCCGAGCGAACGGATGACGCTGTCGGCGAGCCCGTCCGGCGTGAAGATCAGCAGCCACACCACAGAGGCTGCGATCGTCGGAGTAAAGGTCGGCAGAAAGAAGATCACCCGAAAGATCGCCTTGCCGCGCTTCAGGCTCGATATCCAGACCGCGAGCGTCAGCGAAACGATGATATTCACAGCCAGATACTCGACGGCGAAGAACAGCGTATTGCGCAATATGGTGTAGAGGGCTGGATCGACGGTGAAGAGCTTGATGTAATTCTGCAAGCCGACGAAGGATGGCGTCGAGATCAGCTGCCAGTTGGTGAAGGAGAGCGCCAGCGACGCGGCGATCGGCAGGGCCATGAAGATCATGAAGCCGAGGAAACTCGGCAGCAGGAACAGCATGGCCGTCTGCGTCTCGGGTTTCAAGAAGTGCCTGGGATGACCGGGCTGCAGGGCAATTTCGGCAACGGCGCTTTCCGACATCTCTTCCTCCATGCGCGGCAGCTCCCGCCGCCGCGCTCTAGCACGGCACGCTCTATTGCTGCGCGAGGCTCTGGATGGACTCCATCGTCTGCTTGGCGTCGGCGCTACCGCCGAAGGCGGGCGGGAAATACTGGTTGAAGAGATTTTCCACGGCCGCCCAGTTGTTCGTGATCGCATAGGGCACCGAATGCGCCAGCGAATAATCGAGCGCCTCGCCGCCATTGGTGATGTCCTTGGCCGCCACCTTGTACCAGGAGGATTGCGAGGCCGTACGCGCCGGCAGCGCCCGGCCCTGTTCGGCGAGGTACTGCAGCGCCTCAGGGCTGGTCAGCACCTGGATCGCCTTCCAGGCCGCGTCCTTGTTCTTGCTCGTCCTGGCAATGCCAAAACCGGAGCCCGCAGTGACGGCCGTAAGCTCTCCGTCTGCGCGCGGCAGGGTGGTGGAACCAACCTTGAACTTGACCTTGTCCTTCATGCCGATGATTGACCACGGACCGTCGATATACATGGCGACATTGCCAGAATAGAAGCGGCCCTGGATGACCGTGCCCGCATCGGCACTCGACGGCACCAGCGGCGCGACCTTGTCCTTGGCGGCAAAGCCGATCACCCTCTCGGCAGCGGCAATGGCGCTCCGATTGGTGAGGTCGAGCTCACCGGCATCGTTGACGTATCTATCGCCCCAGGCCGAGGCCAGGACCGAATAGTTCTGCGGGGTGATGCCGAAGCCGTACTTTCCGTCTTTCGTCAGCTTCTTGGCGGTATCGGTAAATTCGGCGAGCGTCCAGCCCGGTTTCGGCAGCGGAATGCCGGCGGCTTCGAGCGCGTCCTGGTTATAGTAGATGACCCACGGACCGACGTCATAGGGCAGGCCGTAGAGCTGCTTGTCGACAGACATGCCGCCGATGATCGAGGGCGTGAAGGCGCCGACGTCGAACTTGGCTGCCGCGATCCGGTCGTTCAGCGGCTCGAGCAGCGAATAGAAATTCGGCATGCGCAGCGACTGCATCGAAACGATGTCGGCAAGCTGGCCCGACGCCGCCAGCACCGGCAGCCGCGTCCAGTAATCGACCCAGCCCGTCGTCGTCAGCGTCACCTTGATATCGGGATATTTGGCGTTCACCATGTCGGCCAGGTGCTGCCAGCCTTTGGTATCGGCATCGGAGCCGGTCCACATCTGCCAGGTCAGGTTGATCTGCTCGGCCGAGGCGGCTGTGGCAAAGAGGCTGCCGCTAATTGCGGCAAGCATAAGCGTCTTCTGCAGAACCTTCATGGGTTTCTCCTCCCTCCATGACGCAATGAACACGCAAGTGCGATCGACTACGCCTTGAGGACGATCTCGATCACCGGGACGGTAACGTCGGGTCGCCGCACCGGCAGTTCGAGCGTGATCATGCCTTCCGGCACCATCACGCCGATATTGGAATCCACATCCCTGGTGTGGCTGAGCCAGCGCACCTCGCTGGCGTCGTGCAGGAATTGCGCATATGCGATCCTGTCGGCGAGACCTTCGATATGGATGTGGCGGTAAGGCCAGTTGTAGACATGCAGGTAGAGGCGGTTGCCGCGCTGGGTGTAGCGGCAGCCGGCCGGCACCGGAAATTGGGCCGGACCGGCTCCGTAGATGGATCGGGCATTGACCGACATCCAGTTCTGGTAGACTTCGAGCGCGTCGATGGCGCGCGCATCGAACGTGCCGCGGCCGGTCGGGCCGACATTCATCAGCAGGTTGCCGCCGAGCGCGACGGAATCGATGAGCAGCTGGATGATCTGTTCCGGGCTCTTCCAGCTGTCCTCGTCGCGATGATAGCCCCAGGAACCGCTGAAGGTGTGGCAGGCTTCCCAGAGCACGCCCTGGCTCGCAAGAGCCGGCGCCACGCGCGGCGTATATTGCTCCGGCGTCGTGATGTCGGGCAGCTTGCCCGGCGGCAGATCGAGGCGGTTGTTGACGATAATTTCGGGTTGCAGCTCGCGCACCAGCTCCAGCAGCCGTTCGCTCTCCCAGTCTGCGCGCCCCTTGCCGGGCAGGCCGCGATATTCACGGCGGGGATAGCTGAAATCGAACCAGATGATGTCGATGCGGCCGAAGCCGGTCAGAAGCTCGCGCACCTGTTCGCGCATATAGGCGGCGTAATTGACGATGTTGCGGCCGGCATTCAGCGCCTCGACTTCCGGATGATTGCGCAAGGGGTGGTGGACGTCGATCGGGAAATCGGGATGGTGCCAGTCGAGCAGCGAATAATAGAAGCCGATCTTCAGTCCCTCGGCGCGGAAGGCCTCGACCAGCGGCGTCAGCAGGTCCCTGCCGCAAGGCGTGTTCGGCGCCTTGTAGTCGGTCACCTTGCTGTCCCAGAGGCAGAAGCCCTCATGATGCTTGGTCGTAACCACGACATATTTCATGCCGGCAAGACGCGCGCGGCGCGCCCATTCCTTCGGATCGTAAAGATCGGGATCGAAATTATCGAAATAGCGCTGGTAATGGTGGTCAGTCAGCTCTTCTCGGTTCTTCAGCCACTCATGCCGCGCTCCGAGGGCATAGAGACCCCAATGGATGAACATGCCAAGACGATCATGGCTGAACCAGGCGTGCTTACCCGCTCCCGACACCGAATTTTCAGGCTGGCGCTCCGAACTCGTCACAGGTTTTCTCCTCCCTGTTTTCCGGCCCCACCTCATGTCGAACCGGTTCGGTGACTGAACATCGTCCTGGATCCAGCGCATGTCAAGCCGAAATTCACAATTTGCAAACTCCGAAAAGAGCCGGCTCAGAAGTAGTCATTTCGCCAGGTTCTGTTGCAACGGCGGATAAAATCTGACAAAAGAAAGCTTTAGAACCGGTTCGATAACCATGACGACCATACGAGATGTCGCGCGCCTGGCGGGGGTTTCGATCTCGACCGTCTCGCTCGCGCTCAACAGCCCGAAGCGGGTCGGCGCCGAGACGCTCGACCGCATCCGGCAGGCGATACAATCGACCGGCTACCGCATCGATCCGGTGGCCCAGACGCTGGCGCGCGGGCGCAGTTCGCTGATCGGCTTCGTGTCGGCCAATCTCGGCAACATGTTCTTCGGCGACATCCGCCGCGAGATCGAGCACCAGGCGCTCGACCACGGCTATTTCGTGCTGATCGCCGACTCCTCCGGCAGGGCCGATCTCGAACGGGCGCTCTTGGAGCGGCTGCAGGCGCAGAAGATCGCCGGCATCGCTTTGGCGGCAAACGGGCGCGGCGAGGAATACGCAAGCTTCCTGCGCGAGTTCAAGACGCCGATCGTCATGTTCGACCAGAAGGTGGAGGGCGCCGAACGCGATTTCGTCGGCTCCGACAATCCGCTGACGACGACGATCCTGACCGAGCACCTGCTGCAGCTCGGCCACCGGCGCATTGCCTTCATCTCCGGCCCGAGCGGCCTGCACACCGCCGACGAACGCCTGAAGGGCTTCATGGATACGATGGCGGGCGCCGGCGTCGACGTCGATCCTTCACTGGTGGTCGAGGGCGGCTATACCAGGAGCGGCGGCCACACGCAGGCGATGCGCCTGCTCACCCGCCGCGATCGCCCGACCGCGATCATCGGCGCCAACAACATGATGGGGCTGGCAACCTTGCAAGTGATGCAGGAGATGGGCTTTCGCTGTCCCGACGACGTATCGCTGGCAATGGTCGACGACGTGCCCTGGAGCAACGTCATCACGCCGCGCATCACCATGGTCGTGCAGGATGCGCAGAAGCTCGGGGAACTGGCTGCACAGCGCCTGTTGGCCAGGATCGCAAGCCCCGAGGCCGCCGCCGAGCCGCCGCAGGATTTCATCCTGACGCCGAGATTCGTGCGTGGGGAGTCGACAAAGCGGCTATAAGGCGCTGGCCTAAACTTCCTTGCGAGGCCAGGGAAGAGGCCGATCATCATCGAGGCTATCAGCCCATGCTTGCATCAACCCGTGATCGACAGTCTTGCCCTCGTCCACATCAACCAGTGCTTCAAGAGTCAAACTGCGGCGCTTTCCTGCACAGGCGGAAGCGGAACCTGTTCAGCCGGGATTCTGGTTCCCATCGCAGCTCTCTTATCGACCATCGCAATCATAGCGAATAACTCAGATCATATGCAACGGGGCACCCTACCGCCAAAATCGGCAAGCACCCACAATTGTGCGTCCATTGAAAGATCACAAGATTTGTCATACATGTGTGATGAATCGTAATTTCGGGGTGTCGCGGCCCTGGCCGGCGGGATCAAAGCCGATGCGGGGATCGAGGCGTGGCTATGCAGGGGAAGGATCGCAGCAGGGGCTCGGGGTCTCTGGTCTCACAGGTTGGCGAAAGCCTGCGGCAAGCGATCCTCAGCGGCCAGTACGCCGCCGGCGACAAGCTTCCGAGCGAGCATGAACTGACCGAGACGCACAGCGTCAGCCGGACCGTGGTGCGCGAAGCCGTGGCAGCCCTTCGCTCCGACGGGCTGGTCGAGGTGCGCCAGGGCGCGGGCATCTTCGTGATCAGCCCCGACGCGGCGCTGTCGGGCCGGAAAGTCGACAAGGCCCGCGTCGCCTCCGATCTGGAAGTGCTGGAGATCCGCACACCTGTCGAAATCGAGGCGGCGGGGCTCGCCGCGCTGCGCCGCTCGCCGGCGCAGGAGGAAGCGATCTTCGAATGCCATCGGAAAATCCTCCACTGCATCGAGACCGATCAGTCCATCCGCGAGGCGGATCTGGAACTCCATGTCGCGATCGCCGAGGCGACGAACAATCCGCTGTTCAAGCACTTCCTGGAGTCTCAAGGCTCGGCGATCATCCCGCAATCGAGGGTCGTTCCGGAAACAAGGGCGGCCGAACAGACCGCCTACCGCAAGCTCATTCACCGGGAACATGAAGCGATCATCGTGGCGATCTCCGACAGGGACGATCAGGCGGCCCGCAACGCCATGCGTGAGCATCTGGTCGGCAGCCAGGCCAGGTATCGCAACCTGCTGAAGGATCTGCGAAGTTTTACGAGCTGAGGCTAACGCAGAGCGCTGCAGCAGACATCACCAGACCAACCGCTATCCCGGCTGCCGCGAGCAAATGGCCGATTGCGCAGCCGCGTTATGGTAAGGGACGTGCGCAGCTCATATCGGCGTGATGGATGGACGGGCTGTTAACCTGTCTGCGGCTGAAAGCTAGTTGAAAGCTTCGACGTCTTAGGAAAGGGCAGCATCGTGGAGGAGACACGGGTCAAGGTGACGAGACGACGATGCGGGTAAACCATCAGGAGGAGATATCAATGCGTTCTTCACGCAGCCTTTTTCACACCGTCGCTTTTTCCGCGCTTCTCGCCGCAGCCTCGTTCACGTCAGGCGCCGCCCACGCGGCCGACAAGATCACCATCATGGTCGGCGGCTATGAAAAGCAGATCTATTTGCCGGCCAAGCTCGCTGAATCCCTGGGCTACTTCAAGGACGAAGGTCTCGACGTCGAGCTGCTGAACGAAGCGGCTGGCGTCGATGCCGAAAACCAGCTTCTGGCAGGCGCCGTGCAGGGTGTCGTCGGCTTCTACGACCACTGTGTGGACCTGCAGGCCAAGGGCAAGTTCGTCGAATCCATCGTTCAGTTCAGCCAGGCGCCTGGCGAGGTCGAGATGGTTTCGAGCAAGCACCCCGACATCAAGTCGCCCGCCGACTTCAAGGGCAAGAGCCTCGGCGTCACCGGTCTCGGCTCCTCCACCAACTTCCTCACCCTCTTCATGGCCTCCAAGGCGGGCCTGAAGCCCGGCGACGTCGTCACCATTCCGGTCGGCGCCGGCGGCACCTTCATCGCCGCCATGCAGCAGGATCAGATCCAGGCCGGCATGACGACGGAGCCGACGATCTCGCGCCTGATCAAGACAGGCGAAGCGAGCGTTCTCGTCGACATGCGCACGGTCGAAGCGACCCGCAAGGCACTCGGCGGAACCTACCCGGCTGCCTCGCTCTACATGGAAACTTCGTGGGTCGAGGAACATAAGGACGAGGCACAGAAACTTGCCAGCGCCTTCGTCAAAACGCTGAAGTACATCAATACGCATTCCGCCGCCGAGATCGCCGACAAGATGCCGAAGGATTTCTACGTCGGCGACAAGGACGGCTACGTCAAGGCTCTCGACGAGGGCAAGGGCATGTTCACGCCTGACGGCGTGATGCCGGAAGACGGTCCGCAGACCGTGCTTGCCGTGCTCTCGGAGTTCTCCAAGAACGTCAAGGGCAAGCAGATCGACCTTGCCAAGACCTACACGACCGAGTTCGTCAAGAACGTCAAGTGAGGCCGCCGCGCCGCTTCCAGCTCCCGAGCGGAAGCGGCGTCCGTTCGATCACGGGCATCGCGTGCGCGCCCCTAAGCACGCCTCAGGTATCACCATGCAACAGGACAACAATCAGACCCCGGCGATCGAGTTGATCAATGTCAGCCGGCGCTTCGTCTCTCCGACCGGCAAGTCGCTCACTGCGCTGCGCGATTTCAACATGACGGTCGCCCGCGGCGAGTTCGTCGCCGTCGTCGGCCCCACCGGCTGCGGCAAGTCGACGACACTCAACCTCGTGACGGGCCTCGCACGCCCGAGTGCCGGCGAAGTCCGCCTGATGGGCGGGCCGATCACCGGCATCGACCCGCGTGTCGGTTTTGCGTTCCAGACCGACGCGCTCTTCCCGTGGAAGAACGTGATCGACAATGTCATGGCCGGCCCGCTGTTTCGCGGCAAGTCGCGCGCCGAGGCGGAACAGAGCGCCCGCGACTGGCTGGCCCGCGTCGGCCTGTCGAAGTTTCTGAACCATTATCCCCATCAGCTTTCCGGCGGCATGCGCAAGCGTGTCTCGCTGGCGCAGACCTTCATCAACGAACCTGAAATCCTGCTGATGGACGAGCCCTTCTCGGCGCTCGACGTGCAGACCCGCACGGTCATGCACGAAGAGTTGCTGAAGCTCTGGGCCGAGCGCAAGGCGTCTGTGGTGTTCGTCACCCACGATCTCGAAGAGGCCGTGGCGCTTGCCGACAAGGTCTATGTGCTGACCGCCGGCCCGGCCACGGTGAAATCGGTCTATCCGATCGACCTTCCCCGCCCCCGCGTCGTATCGGAAATCCGCTACGAGCAGAGCTTCATCGACTACTGCAAGACGATCTGGGAAGACCTGCGCGAAGAGGTCGAGACCAGCTACCGCCGCGCAAGCGAAGCGGCCTGACGGAGGATATCATGGCACACGTCACATTCGAGGCCGGTTCGGCCACTCTGTTTCGCCCGGGCACGTCGGATGCCGAGATCGAAGCCTCCGCGCTGAAGGCGATACGCCGGCGCAACACCCTGGTGCGCTTCTGGCAGATCGCCATCCTGGTCTTCGTGATCGGCATGTGGGAGCTTTCCTCCAACATGAACTGGATCGACCCATTCTTCTATTCCAGCCCGAGCGGCGTCGTTGAGCGGCTTTACGAATGGGCGACCGAAGGCACCACCGAAGGATCGCTCTGGTATAATCTGTGGGTGACGATGGAAGAGGCACTGATCGGTTTCTTTGCGGGCTCGATCACCGGCGTCTTCGTCGGCATCGGCCTCGGTCGCAACCGCTTCCTGTCGGACATTTTCTCCGTCTACATCAAGGCAATCAACTCGATCCCCCGCGTGGTGCTCGCCCCGATCTTCATCATGATCATGGGTCTCGGCCTGCCGTCCAAGGTGGCGCTCGCCTTCATCATGGTGTTCTTCGTCGTCTTCGCCAACGCCTTCCAGGGCGTGCGCGAAGCCGACCGCAACATGATTGCCAATGCCCGCATCCTCGGCGCTTCCGACTGGCAAGTGACGCGCACGGTGGTCATTCCCTCAGCGATGAGCTGGATCTTCGCCAGCCTGCACGTCTCCTTCGGCTTCGCGATCATCGGCGCGATCGTCGGCGAATTCGTCGGCGCCCGTTTCGGCATCGGTCAGTTGATCTCGATTGCAAAGGGCACGTTCGATGCAGCCGGCATGTTCGCGGCCATCCTCCTCGTCATGGTCGTCACGCTTTTTGCCGAATACATCATGACGCTGATCGAGAACCGCCTGGCAAAATGGCGTCCGCAGCAGCACCTCGACACGCAGTAATAAATCCGCCTCCTCCCAAGGCAGATCGAAGCGAAGGCCGGGCTCCATGCCCGGCCTTTGTCAATTCGGAGCATCGCCGGTTCAAGCGAGCGGAAGCCGCACGGTCACGACGAGACCGCCGCCCTCCGCATCGCTCAGCGAAACCGAACCTCCGGCGCCTTCGACGACCTCCCGAACGATCGCAAGCCCGAGACCGCTCCCTTCGCTTTCGGTTCCCATGATCCGATAGAACCGTTCAAAAACCTGCTCGCGCTCCCCTTCGGGAATCCCCGGCCCATTATCCCAGACGGTGACGACGGCGTGGCCGTTCTCCTTCCCGACGGCGACGGTCACTCGCCCATCGGCTTTGCTATAGCGGATCGCATTGTCGATGAGATTGACCAGCATTTCGCGCAGCATCGTCCCGTCACCCGCCACGATGGCGGAGCGGTCCGCCTCCAGGCCGAGATCGATGTTGCGCTTGAGTGCCTCTTCGGCATAGGCCTCCAGGATCTCGCGGGCAGCCTTGCTGAGATCGGTCGCGTCGCTGCGGGGGCGCCGGCTGCCGGGCTCGGCTCGCGACAAGGTGAGAAGCTGGCTGGCGAGGCGCGAAATCTGCCGTGTGCTGGTGCGCAGCGCTGCAAGCGCCTCGTCGCGGCGGGCCGCATCATCCTCCCGGGATGCCACGCTCGCCTGCGTCGAAATCAGCGCGAGCGGCGTCCTCAACTGATGCGCCGCATTCGATACGAACCGCCGCTGCGCGGCCATCTGGTTCTGGACGCGCTCCATGTAATCGTTGAGCGCATGGACGAGCGGGCGTAATTCGCTCTGGACCATCTCCGGCGGCAGCGGATCGAGGCGGTTGCGTCCGCGCCGCCGCACGGCGTCCCGCAACCTGAGCGCCGGCGCGAGGCCGCGCTGAAGCCCGAGGATGGTCACCAGGCTTGCGACGAAGACAAGCACGAACTGCTTCGAAAAATCCGAAAGCCACAATTGCTGTCGCATCGCGTACTGGCTGTTGTGGGTCACGGCGACGGTCACCGAGATCGTGCCGTCATCGGGAAGACCGACGACGGGATGGTCGAGCATGATGACACGCACATCGGCGCCGTGGAAGGCGCGATCATCGCCCGCCCGCTGGACGGCTGGCCGCGGCAGGTCGGGAAAGCCGCTCACCAGATTGCCCCAGGCGGTGATGACCTGATAGGATACACGGTCGCCAAAGCCGGTATCGAACATCTCGAGCGCGGCCGGCGGCACATCCACCTGAACATTGCCGCCCTCATCGACGCGTACCGCCTCGGCGATGACGCGGGCGGAGGCGAGAAGCGTTCGATCCGTCACCAGCTTTGCCGTCGCGTCGGCCGACCAGAAACTGTCGTAGAGATTGAAGGCGATCGCGCCGAAGAGCGTCAGCAGCACCCAGCAGAGCAATTGCACCCTCAGGCTCTGGCTGAGCCGCGCGATCGTTCCGCCGGCCTTTGTCACGGCGCTATTGGACATGTCTGAGGAGATAGCCGAGCCCGCGCAGCGTCGCGATCTGAACCGAACTGTTTTCGAGCTTCTTGCGCAGCCTGTGGACGTAAATTTCGATGGCGCTGGGATCGGCCTCATCATGGAAACCGAAGACGCTTTCCGACAGGGCGGCTTTCGAGACCGTGGTGCCGAGCTTCATGACGAGCTGTTCGAGAACGGCATATTCCCGCGGCGTCAGTTGCAGCGGTTCGTCTGCGACGAAAAACTGCCGCGTGCCGCCGGAAAAGCGCAGGTTTCCGACGGTGATCTCCGAGGACGCCCGGTGCTGGCCGCGGCGGACGACCGCGCGGATTCTCGCCTCGAGTTCGGCGATTTCGAAAGGCTTGGCGAGATAATCGTCGGCGCCGCTGTCGAGCCCTGCCACACGGCCGTCCAGGCTCGCATTTGCGGTCAGGATGATGACCGGCAGCTTGCTTCCCGATTGCCTCAGCCGCTTCAAAAGCGTCAGTCCGTCAAGCTTGGGCAGCGCAAGATCGAGGATCATCGCTGAATATTCCGCCACCTTGAGCAGATGCTCGGCGTCCTCGCCGTCATAGGCAATATCGATAGTGTACTGCGCCTGCCGCAGGGCTTTGCCCAGCCAGGCCGCCAGTTCCTTGTTGTCCTCCACCACAAGCAGTCTCATCCGTCCCCCTTAGCACGGGCAGAGGGGCTGGCGGAAGCGTGCCTATGGCGTTGTGTCTCGCCCGCCGTTCCCGGCACGAGGCCGCCCTCGGCCGCATTGGCGCGAATTGTCCGCTATTTGTCCGGCGCGTGCATTTTCCTCTGTCTTCATGTCGTCGAATATGGCTTCATGATTAACCGCCATGGAGCAGAAAATGTCCGGCCATGAAACCATTCTTCTCGTCATAGACGCCCAGGAGTCTTTTCGGCAGCGCGATTATTGGGATGGAGCCCTCGCACCCGCCTATATCGAACGCCAGCAGTCTCTGATCGACGGCGCCGCAGCCCACGGAATACCTGCCATCCAGATCTTTCATGTCGATGGAAGCGGGCCGTTTTCGGAAAGCTCCGGCTTCGTCAAAACGCTCGCCCCGCTCAGGATCGCTCCCGAAGCAACCTTCAGGAAGAGCCGCCATAGTGCGCTCGTCGGTTCCGGGCTCGACGTGTGGCTCACCAAGAATGGTGTTCGTCGCATCATCGTCTCCGGCATCCGCACCGAACAGTGCTGCGAGACCACGACGCGCCACGCCTCGGATCTCGGCTATCAGGTCGACTATGTCGGCGAAGCGACTCTGACCTTCCCGATGACCGACGCGGCGGGGCGCACCTGGAGCGCCGGGGAAATCCGGGGCCGCACGGAACTGGTGCTGTCGGGCCGCTTCGCCCGGATCGCCACGGTCGAACAGGCGCTGGCGGGGCGCGAAGAGCAACTCGCGGCATGACTGGTACCGCGCAGCCCTTCGATATTCCCGTCTACGTCGTCGTGCCGCCGCGCGTGCTGCTGCTCGATGTCGCTGGCCCGATCGAAGTGCTGCGCAAGGCGAACCTCGAACAGACGGCGGTGCGTTTCAGCGTCACCTATATTGGCCCCTCGGCAACGGTCGGCAGCTCGATCGGCCTTGCCGTGACCGGCGTCGCCGCCTTGCCGGAGCGATTGCCCGACCAGGCGCTTGTCGTCATCGCCGGCAGCGCCGACGCGCCGATGGAGAACAACCGTCCGTGGGACGAAGAGGAGCGCGCCGCCCAGGCCGCGATCGTCGCCTGGCTGAAGCGGGCCATTCGTCCAGGGGTTCGGCTGGCCTCGATCTGCTCGGGCGCCTTGCTCGCCGCCGAGGCCGGAATGCTTGACGGCCGCGAATGCACCACCCATCACGGCTGCATGGAGGACCTGGCGAGGCTTGCGCCCACCGCGCGCATCCGGGACAACCGGCTCTATGTCGAGGATGGAGAGCGCCTGACGAGCGCCGGCATCACCGCCGGTATAGACCTCATGCTGCACATTGTTGCCGAGGCGGCGGGACATGCCTGCGCGCTTGCGGTGGCGCGCTATCTCGTCGTCTATCTCAGGCGCGGCGGCTCGGATCCGCAGCTTTCGCCCTGGCTCGAAGGCCGCAACCATATCCATCCGGCCATCCATCGCGCCCAGGACGCAGTCGCTGCCGATCCCTCCCGCGACTGGTCGGTCGCCTCGCTCGCGCGCCTCAGCGGCGCCAGCCCGCGAAACCTCTCGCGGCTGTTCAACGAATATACCGGCATGAGCGTCACGGATTTCGTCAACCGTATGCGCGTGGCGCTCGCCCGCGAGATGCTCGCCGGTTCACGGCTGGATATGGAGGCCGTGGCGATGCGCGCCGGCTTCGGCTCGGCCCGGCAGCTGCGTCGCGCCTGGAACAGACTGCATGACAGCCCGCCGAGCGCGGCGCGGCCCAAGCCGGCCCTCGGCTCATAGCGTAAGAGGAAGGCGGTGCCCGGCCTCGTCTTCGACAGCGACGACGGCAGCCACCTCCGTCCCCCAGATTTCGATCTGCGTCAGCGCCGGGAAGGGCGAACTGTCCTCAGCCTTTACAAGGCCGTGCAGTTCCATCCATTCGATGATGCACGGCTCTATCGCAAAGCGCTGCGCAGCACCCGATTTCACCAGCGGGAATGAAAAGCTCCTGCCGTTCGAGAAGGTGACGCTTGCCTTTTCCCACCAGGAATCATGCGGGAAATCCGCCCGGAGGTAGAAGACGATCTCATCGATCCGCACCGGCCGAGCGCGCCAATTTCAACGCCGACCGATCCGAACAGGCAGAGGGCCGTGCCGTCTGGTACGGCCAGACCGATATCAGCGCTATCGTCGATCTCTCGACTCGCCGAGAGCCGGCCATGCGATGAGCCCTATACCCAACACCAACCTCATCCACGCCAAGACCCTGCTGCCGCAGTTGCACGGCGAAATCGACCCAGGAACTACCGTGCTGGTCACCGCGGCACTGGCTCTGCCGGTTCAGGAGAATTGGGTGCTGGCGCTGGAGAATTCGCCGGCCTGCCCGGATCTTGATGAAGTGGAGCGGCACTTCCGCGAGAAGAGCGTTCGGGTGCCGGCATTCGCTCTGCCGCAGTAGCTTCAAAGCCTGCCTCCGCCGTCTCGCACTCCGGGCCTGAGGCTGTCGAGGCAGGTTGGTTTGCGGTTGACCAAGTTGCAATTCGAAGCCTATCATCGCTCAAGATATCGGCAGGCCGCTGTGGCCCCGCTCGACAATAAACGCAACAGCAGGGGAGGCCGTCATGGCGGTCACAGTCAAAGTCGCTGAAGCAAAGACCCATCTGTCAGAACTACTCGCCAAGGTCGAGGCCGGCGAAGAGGTTATCATCTCCCGCGGCAACAAGCCGGTTGCTCGGCTTTCGCGCATTCGCCGCGAAAACGATATCGCTGCACTGATCGCCGAGATCAAAGCTCAACGTGCCAGCCGTCAATTCACGACGCAGGAAGAAATCCGCGAGTGGCGTGACGAAGGCCGACGTTACTGATGACCTTTGTCCTTGACGCCTCGATCGCCGCAGCGTGGTTTCTCCCTGATGAGCAGCACGATGCTGCCGACCGGCTTATGTTCGATCTCAACACGACGGTTGGATTAGTACCGACCTTGTTCTGGTTCGAAACCCGTAATCTGTTTCTGATGGCGGAGCGACGTGGACGGCTTCGATCCGGCGAAGCGGTGCTGCTGATGACGCAATTGCGGGGCCTGTCCTTGGAGGACGCCGGATCAGGAGGAGACGGATTGATACTTCATCTGGCAAACCGCTATGCACTCACGGCATATGACGCGAGTTATGTTGCCCTTGCGAAAGCGGATGGCCTGCCTCTGGCCACAGCCGATCGAAAGATGGCGGACGCGGCGCGCAACGAAGGCATCACCATCCTCGGGCCACTCGAACGACGTGAAGTCTAACAACGATTAGTCCCCTCTGCGTGATATGCTTCAGCGATCCGCCGCGCCAGCTCCGCCATTTCATTTTCGGGCATCTGCAGAACGCCATGTTCCGCCATCAACGCATGGTATTGCTGCTTCTCAAGAGGTAGACCTGCAGGCAAAGGAACGACATGAAAATGCAAGTGACTATTGGCCTGCCGGCTGCCGAGCGAAAGCACGTAAATTCGTTCAGCATCGAAGACGCTTATCAGCGCACGAGACAAAAGGTGCACCTTCTCCTGCAGTCGAAGATACTCATCGGTCGACATGTCTTGCGCCAAATCCTCCCGATGTTCTCTCGGGCAGACAAGGCAATAACCGGGCAGTGTCTGATATTTGCTCAGGAAGATAATCGTCTCATCGTCTTCGAAAATACGATGATGAAAACAAGCCGGATCATTCTCGATCAAGCCGCAGATAAAGCATGGCCGCGTCGCAATGTCGCGCACATAGGTCTTGAGATCGAAGGGTTGGCGATCGATCATTCTGAACCTCCATCTCCCAGCGGCGAGCGCTAAACAATGCGACCAACAGCGAAGGCCGCCGCCGCTCGGAGAAGATGCCGTCTGCCTATCCGGCAGCGACACGCAACTGATCTGGCACCTCCGCGCCGATCGGAATCCGAAGCGTAAACGTCGTGCCGTCCCCGCGGCTGCTTGTCACTTCTATCGATCCGCCGTGAAGCTCGATGATCTGCTTGACGAGATTAAGGCCGATGCCAGTGCCGGCAATGCCCGTGGAACTTCTGGCACGGAAATAACGCTGGAACATCTTCGGGAGGTCATCGGCGTCGATGCCGATGCCTTCGTCGCGGACAGTGATGCAAACGCTGTCCCCTTCCTGCCATCCGGTGACGTGGACGTTCGGCGAATCCGGTGCGTATTTCACGGCGTTCGAGAAGAGATTGCTGAAGACCTGGTCGAGCGCAGGATGATCCCCATAGATGGTCGGAGGAAGCCGATCGAGGTCAAGCAGAAAACGGTGGGTGCGCCGGATGCTCTCCTGGCGGGCGCGGCAGATTTCGATGATTTCCGCGATCGAGCACGGCTTGTGCACGATGGTGATCCTGCCATGGTCCAGCCGCCCGGCAGCAAGAATACTTTCCATCAGTTCGAGCATGCGCGAAACCGAGCTGCGGATCTGATCGGCTTTTTCGCAAAGAAACTCCGGCGTCGCTGCCTCTTTGCGCCGAATGAGCCGTTGCGCCGCGCCGTCGATCACCGCAAGCGGGGTGCGGAATTCATGCGACGCCATCGAGACGAACTGCCGCTGCAATTCGTTGATCTGCTTTTCCTGTTCGAGCATCCGTTCGAGCTCTTCTGTCTGCCGCGCCAGTTCGACCGTGCGGGAGCGCACCATCTCTTCAAGCGTGTCACGGTGCTGCAGCAATGCCTTTTCGGCGCGCTTGGCCTCGGTGACGTCGACGACAGCCATCAGCGATGCCGCCTGGCCCTTGTAGTTCAAGCAGGTGGAATAGACGGTGACCTCGATGGCCGCGCCATCTCCCTTGAGATGGCGGCAAGAGCGGGACGACGCAGGATCCTCGACATCGAAAACGACGGCCTGCGGCGGATTGGATTCCTGCGCCTCGATGTCGGATAGTCGCATCGTCAGGAATTGCTCCAGACGATAGCCATAGTGATCGATGGCGGCTTGGTTTACGTGGAGAAATCTCAACGTTTCATGATCGTAAACCCACATCGGCATCGGGTTGCCTTCGAACAGCAGCCTGAACGACGCCTCCTGCATCTTGAGATCGGTAATGTCGACACGTATGCCGACGCTGCCGCCTTCGGAGATCTGGCGTTCTTCGATCCGTATCCAGCGGTTTCCGGGTAGGCGTTGCTCGTGTTTGCTGGTGGGCTTTGCATGATGGGCCAGCCTTTCCGCCAGCCATTCCTCTTCGCGTCCGACCGCTTCCGGATATTGGCCGCGCTCGAGGCCTGCACGCAGGCGGTCTTCGAAGCGCATGCCTTTTACGAGCATATCGCCGCTTTCGGCGTAAAGCTGCTCATATCTCTGGTTCCAGAGGACGAAGCGGTCTTCCTCGTCGAATAGGACGAGACCTTCCGGGACGACTTCGAAAGCCGCCAGAAGACGTGAATGCGCTGCCCGCGCCTCCTGCTCGGCGCGTTCTGCCTGGACATGCGCCTTCGCAAGGGCCTTTTCAGCCTGCCAGGCCTGCGTGATATCCTCGTGGGTCGATACCCATCCGCCGTCCGACGTGCGCTGATGATAGCCGCGGATGATCTGGCCCGACTTGAGTTCCTTGATCCAATCCCGAGGCGTATCGCCCCTATTGGTCGCTTCGGCCCAGGCGAGATATTCCGAGGTCGAGGTGGCGGGAACGGCGCCGACCCCCTGTCTCAGGTTGAGGATGTCCTTGAGTGACTGTCCCGGATGGATGACGGAGGGATCAAGTCCGTAGACTTCGGCATAACGGTTGTTTGAAAGCAGCAGCCGGCCGGCCTCGTCGAACAGGCAGACGCCTTGTCCCATGCTGGCAAGTGCCGTATCGAGTTGCTCGTTGCGCCGCTGCAGGCGCGCGTGGACTGCGCCGAGCTCGATATGTCGCTTAATGCGGGCGACGAGCTCCGCGGCGGAGACAAGGTTGGAAACGCAATCCACCGCACCGGCGGCAAGCCCTCCGATCCGGCTCTCCTCGTCCTCCGGCGAGACCAGAATGATGACTGGAATATCACACGTTATAGGCTTTGATTTGAAACGCCGGCAGTCTTCGAGCCCACCTCCCTCCGGCGACAGGGCGTCCAGCAGAATGAGCGCCGGCAGCGGTCGTTTGGCGGCGCATTCGTGAAACTCAGCTCGGTCGAGGTGAACGCGCAGCACGATACCATGTCGCTCGAGGGTGTCGCCGACACCCTGCAGGCCTGCCAACGTGCCATCCATTGCCAAGATTGTGTGCAGTTCGCCGGACACGACCGTTCCCTCGTTCATCCACATGGACGCGACTATAGGTCGTACCGGTTAACACGACCCTCACCTCAGGTCGGCCCCAGGGTGCTCCGCTTTCTATGGTTGAAGAATGGTTGCGAGCGAGGCGGAAAATATCCGGTGATGCAAGAGGACGCACGGCAGACATTCTTCGGGACTTTCGCCGGCACCGCCCGAACAGACCTAGCGTTCGTTCCGGATGTCGTGCAGGAGATCCAGACCGCGCTGGTATTTTTCGGTTTTCTTGCCGGCTTGTTCGGCCTGTCGGAGATTGTCTTCAAGGTCCGCCTGTTTGACTGGCAGGGCCAGCGAATTCGATGCGGCGCGTCTGACGAATTCGTCGTCAGGCTCCTCGGGCCGCCGCGTCAAGGCATCCACCGCAGAGATGATCGCCGGCGGGAAGCCTTCCTCCCTTAACCTGTCGAGCGTCCAGCCACTGCCTTTTTCGGCGACGTCGTGAAGATAGGCAACCGTTCGCGCCTCGTCTCCCGACACGAGAAGCGCGACCCGCTGGCAATGCTCAAAGAATGGCCGCCCGGTCTTGTCCACCTGCCCTTCATGCGCCTCTAAGGCGATTTGCATGGCATGGTCGAGATGCTGCATGGCGGTTACGGTCCTTCGGTCCTTCTGATTTTTCGCCGGGAAGGGTTCTCCCCGGTTGTTATCTCGATATCGGGCGTCGTGGAGCCGGCAACACCAAGGTCGGCTCGCGGCGGATCGAGATCACCGCTTTCCCCGGCTCCTTGCAGCAAGGCCGCATCATCTCTGTCGTCTTGATCAAGCAGGTCTTGCAGCGTCTCATGCTCGTCTTCGCCAGCCAGTTCGTCGCAAGCTTGCATCCAGTGACGCAGGTCCGAACCTTCAGGGCGGCCTTCGGCTTCCCAGATTTCATAGGCGCGCCGGCGTATCTGCTCGTGTTTATCTATGGCCATGATCTTCTCCAGTTTCGACCTGACCTCGCTACTCAATTTGGCGCGCGGCGACGAGCCGGGCGGCCATCTTCAAGGCGTGTTGATGGTCGGAAGAAAATCCTCCACCTGTTTGCGCTGATCCTTTGAAAGCGTCTCCACTCGCTCTTTCCAAAAGCGTTCGGCCGCCGGGGGATCCTCATTCCATTGACGAACAGTGGTGATGTTGTCGTCGATCTTGGACCGGCGCCGCCCGCCGAGACTGAGATACTCCCTCGCCAGTTTCAGGCTTGGGGTCTCGGTGCCGCTCTCGCGATCCAACGTCGAACGCACATTGCAGCGGGCGGCTTCCAATGCCGCCTGGCGATCGGCCTCAGCTTGCTGCGTGTCGAAGGAGCGCGCATCGTCGGTTCCACTCTCGGGTGAGATGTTGGTTGGGGAAGTGGTCATGGATCACCTTTCGATGCTGTGATCCAATAACCTCCGCCAGCCGCGAGAGTTCCGCATGCTGGCGATTGATTCGAGCGGGCGGCCAAGCCAAGCCGTCCTGCCGGCAATCAGTGAACGGCCATGCTTACCATGCGATAGGGGTGCACGGCCTCGAACTGCGAGATCATCGCCGTTGCCTGGAGCAACACGCGCTCGGCATTCTCGGGATCGTCCCTGGCGAGTTCGTCGGCATTGACGCGGATCGCTTCGGCCATGTTGTTGGAGAGCACGGCAAATTGCGTATTGCCTTCGACAAGAGCCTCACGCGCCGTATCCTCCAGCGTGCGAGCGATATCGACGAAGATCTCCTCGCGTTCCTCGATACTGAGGTCTTTGATTATATTGGTCTTCTCTTCCATGTCACTCACTCCTAAGACGTGGGACGGTGATCGAGCTCATCGAGCCTCGATCGCCAGAGAGCTAGGAACGCCGACATCCGGATTCAAGCCTTGTGCAGTTTGAACTCGCCTTCGAGACGAGGGGACGACTATCTTCATTATGTCGAACGCAGGAAGGGGGCTTCTGTTCCCGGGAGAGTTGCTAGCAGTCGACAGCAGAGAGTGCTAATTTTTCTCCTGCTCCTCTTGAAATCGAAAAACGCTCGAACCAGATCATTCGCGCAATGCGCGCGACTTGCACCCGTCCGGATCTCATCAATCCGGTCCGGCCAGCACCGACACCGTCGTCATTGTTTGTCTATGGAGGAAGACATGTCGTTCCGACCGCTTCATGACCGCATTCTCGTCCGCCGCGTCGATTCCGAGGAAAAGACCAAGGGCGGCATCATCATTCCCGACACCGCCAGGGAAAAGCCGCAGGAAGGCGAGGTCATCGCCGTCGGTCCCGGCGCACGCGACGATGCCGGCCAAATCCAGGCACTCGACGTCAAGGTCGGCGATCGCATCCTGTTCGGCAAGTGGTCCGGCACGGAGATCAAGATCGATGGCGAAGACCTGCTGATCATGAAGGAAAGCGACGTGATGGGTATCATCGAAGCTCAGAGCGAGCGGAAAGAGGCCGCCTGAGTCCATCAAGTCGGAAGTCAACGCTAAAGCGCGTTGCGATCTCTGAGGGTCGTCCCTCGCGCTTTGGATCTTAATTTCTTCGCATGTCGTTCTCGCAAAACCGCTGTACACTTGGCGACATGCGCTAGCTGCCGATGAAGGAGTGAGGACATGGCTGCTAAAGAAGTCAAATTCAGCGTCGAAGCCCGCGAAAAAATGCTGCGCGGTGTCGACATCCTGGCCAACGCCGTAAAGGTGACACTGGGTCCGAAAGGCCGTAACGTCGTGATCGACAAGTCGTTCGGCGCGCCGCGCATCACCAAGGACGGCGTTTCGGTTGCCAAGGAAATCGAGCTCGAAGACAAGTTCGAAAACATGGGTGCCCAGATGGTCCGCGAAGTCGCTTCGAAGACCAGCGACATCGCCGGCGACGGCACCACGACTGCGACGGTGCTCGCCCAGGCGATCGTCAAGGAGGGCGCCAAGGCCGTGACATCAGGCATGAACCCGATGGACCTGAAACGCGGCATCGATCTCGCCGTCAGCGCTATCGTCGAAGAACTGAAGGCCAACGCCCGCAAGATATCCAACAATGCCGAAATTGCCCAGGTCGGCACCATCTCCGCCAATGGCGATGCGGAAATCGGCCGCTTCCTGGCGGAGGCCGTGCAAAAGGTCGGCAATGACGGCGTCATCACCGTTGAAGAAGCCAAGACCGCCGAAACCGAACTCGAGGTCGTCGAAGGCATGCAGTTCGACCGCGGCTATTTGAGCCCCTATTTCGTCACCAATGCCGACAAGATGCGGGTCGAATTCGAGGATCCCTATATTCTCATTCATGAGAAGAAGCTCTCGAACCTGCAGGCGATGCTGCCGATCCTCGAAGCCGTGGTTCAGTCCGGCAAGCCGCTCCTCATCATCGCTGAAGACGTCGAAGGAGAAGCCCTTGCGACCTTGGTCGTCAACAAGCTGCGCGGCGGCCTGAAGATCGCTGCCGTCAAGGCGCCTGGCTTCGGCGACCGCCGCAAGGCCATGCTTGAAGACATCG